>JACSRL010000267.1 GCA_014879765.1 Anaerolinea sp.
GACGGAGATCAACCGCGCGGGCGTTGCGCGCCGCCACCCCGCGGAGTTCGCATCCTCAGATGCGAACGCCCAGCGCCACGTCATCCCGCCGCCGCGGCGGCTGCGCCGTGGCCTCCGTCACGCGCTGCGCGATCTGCGCCAGCGTCTCGCCGGTTTCCGGATGGCGGTAGTCGGGCGCCAGCTCAGCCAGCGGCACGGCCACGTGGGCGAAGCGCAAGATCTCCGGGTCAGGGATGTGGCGCTTGCCCAGGTCCAGAATGGCCTGGTCGTAGAGCGAGATGTCGATGTCGATGGTGCGCGGCGCGTTGGGATCCGCGCTGCGCTGGCGGCCCAACTGGCGCTCGATGCCGGCCAACACCTGCTCCTTGAGCTCGGCCGGCGGCAGGTCGGTCTCCAGCGCCACTGCCGCGTTGAAGAAGGCGGGGTCGTCGGGATTGCCCACCGGCGCGGTCTCGTAGACGGCCGAAACCGCCCGCAGCCGGCCATGCGCGGCCAGCAGGCGCACCGCCTGCGGCAGGTTGCGCTCCTTGTCCAGGTTGGATCCCAGGGAAAGATAGGCGATGGGCATGGCGCGCCGGACCTCACATCCCAGGCTGTGCTGCGGCCGCTGGCACAGTCCGGCCTCAGGCGAAGTCGGCCGGGCTGCGCTCGATGACCACGCCCACCGAGCGGACAAAGCGCAGCGCGCCCGGCTTCTGCACGCTGACCACCGCGCGCGCCACGCCGAATTCCACCACCGCAATCTCGGCGATCTTGTGCGCCATCCGCTCCACCAGGAAGTACTCGGACTCCTCCACGTGATCGATGACGCGCTTGGTGAGGGTTTTGTAGTTGACGGCATCCGCGATGTCGTCGCTCAACCCGGCTTGGTGCATGTCGGCGTAGAGGGTCAGATTGATGATCACATCCTGTTTCTTGACGCGCTCCTCGGGGTTGATGCCCACGATGCAACGCACCAGCAGATCACAAATTTCAATGCGGTCGGTTGTCATAGAAGCTCTCACTCACGATTTCTGCGATTGTGACCAGCCTGACTTGAACAAGCTGGATGACGGGCCTATAATGACGCTCATTGTAGCCAATCAGATCAGACAAAACTGTGACAAATCTCCCGCTTGATTCAAGTCAGGCCGCAGATCGGGGCACCTGGGAGCTCATCCATCCGACCATGCCATCGCCGCGCCAGCGCGCCTAGGTGCAGAAACCGGTTTCTTATGTTGCGAATTTCTGACCGACCGGCCGAACAGTTACCTGAAAGGAAAGCAAACCATGAAAACCATGTCGCATCTCAACCATGATCTTCCCCCCTTTGCGTTGACGACTTCGACGCATGGCATCAATGGCCATGCCCTGGGACACGAGGCCGATGGGCAGAACAGCGAATTGCTGGCCCCTGGCGAGGCCCAGGCTGCCATCGAAGGCGCGGTGCGCCAGATTCTGGAGGCCATCGGCGAGGACCCGGAGCGCCAGGGACTGCTGCGCACGCCGACGCGCGTCGCCCATGCCTACGCCGAGCTGACCGCCGGCTATACCACCGACCCGGTGGCGTTGATCAACGATGCCGTCTTCGATGTGGACTACGACGAGATGGTGCTGGTCAAGGATATCGATTTCTTCAGCCTGTGCGAGCACCATCTGCTGCCTTTCATGGGCCGGGCGCACGTGGCCTACATCCCCAACGGCAAGGTGATCGGACTGAGCAAGATCCCGCGCATCGTCGAGATGTTCGCCCGCCGCTTGCAGGTGCAGGAGCGCATGACCTTGCAGATCGCCGACTTCTTGCAGGAGACGCTCCAGCCGCAGGGGGTGGCCGTGGTGGTCGAAGGCCAGCACATGTGCGCGGCCATGCGCGGCGTCAAGAAGGCCAACGCGCGCATGACCACCAGCGCCATGCTGGGCAGCTTCAAGCACAACCCGCAGACGCGCGGCGAGTTTCTGGACCACATCGCCCGCCAACCGCATCGCTGATGAAAGTTAAGAACGAGATGCTTCGGCGCCTTTGGTCAGCATGACAAGACGCGGCGCGTGAGCACTGTGACCATCAACGCCTCAGACAACGGTCTGAGGCGTTTTTGCTGCCTGCCAGCCAGCGGCTCGGTCGGAGACCGGCCAGAGCACGAAGGCGGCGCTGATCTCCCGGCAATTTGCCCAAATGGCCTGTGGCGCATATTATAGCTGCATTCATCCGGGCGCCTGCTCCTCCGCGCTCACGCGCAACCAGCCTACCAGTTCAGTGTTGTACGAGATGTCGAGACATACTGTTGTTACCGTTCAATCGAGCGTTGGATTGCCTGGCCTGCGCCGGCCCAAGGTGGCATTATGAGCGACCTTGTCCCAGGCGCCGATACCGGCCGGCTGGCCGAATTGCCCGGCGAGCTGGCGCTGGAGCCCGAGGCCGAGTCGCTCTTGATCGAGCAGGCCAAGGAAGACCCGCTGGCCTTTGGCGCCCTCTACGAGCGTTATGTAGACCGCATCTACAGCTATATCTATTACCGGACCGGCAATCAACAGGACGCCGAGGATCTGACCGCCCGGACTTTCTTCAAAGCGTTGGATCACATCGGTCGTTTCAGCAACCGCGGCGTGCCCTTTTCCGCCTGGCTTTACCGGATTGCCCACAACCTGGTGGCCAACTGGCACCGGGACCGCAGCCGGCGGCGCGAGCTGGTGTTGGAAGACCAGTCACACCTGTCGCATGGCTCAGACAGTCCGGAGCATCTCGCCGAAACCTCCGAGGCGCGCGATGCGCTGATGAGCGCGATTCGCCAGTTGCCCGACGACCGCCAACAGTTGATCCTGCTCAAGTTCAGCGATGCGCTGCCCAATGCCCAGATCGGCGTGATCATGGGGCGCAGCGAAGGGGCCATCAAGTCGCTCTATCATCGCACCCTGCTGGCCCTGCGCGAAGATCTGCAGCAACGCGGCTTTCTCTGAGGTAGCACCATCGTGATCCGCATCGTCACCGATTCGACCTGCGACCTGCCTGAGGGCCAACTGGCCCAGTGGGGCGTGCAGGTCGTGCCCATTCACCTCTTCTTCGGCGCCGAGGAGTTCCAGGAGGGCGTCACCTTGAGCTACGAGGAATTCTATCGCAAGGTAGATGCTCTGGGCATCGTGCCCAAGACCTCGCAGCCCTCGCCCGGCGATTTCGTCGAGGTCTATCGCAGGCTGGCAGCAGAGGGGGCGACCACCATCCTCTCGCTGCATGTGACAGGCAAGCTCAGCGGCACGGTTCAATCGGCCGAGATGGCGGCCGGGCTGGTGAAAGATCAGGTGGATGTGCGGGTCTTCGATTCACGCGCCGGCTCGGCGGCGCTGGGTTTCATGGTGCAAGAGGCGATGGAGCTGCTGGCCCAGGGCGCCCAGGTCGATCAGGTGCTGGCGCGCTGGGAGACGATCCGCGCCCACCTGGGCATCTATTTCTACCTGGACACGCTGCGCTACGCCCGCATGAGCGGTCGCGTCGGCGCCTTGCAGAGCTCGCTGGCCTCCCTGTTGCACATCAAACCGCTGATCGCCCTGGACGATGGCCTGCTGGCGGTGGCCGAGCGGGTGCGCAGCCGCAAGGCGGCGCTCAACCGGCTGGTCGCCATGGCGACCGAGCGCGCGGCTGGCCGCCCCGTCAACCTGGCGGTGATCCACGCCGAGGACCTGGCGGGCGCTGAGAGTCTGTTGGCGCAGGCCCAAGCGGCCATGGCGTGCCGCCAGACGATGATCTGCCCTCTGGCGAGCTCCCTGGTGATCCACTTTGGCGTCGGCGTGTTGGGCATCGTCCTCTATCCGGTCGATCCCTGACCCCATTCGGCGCGCCCCGGCTGTCACTCCGGGGACGCGCCCTGACGAAACGAGCATGGTTATGGACAAGCGCAGCTCTGAGGAATTGCTCAGCACCTATGGCCTTCCCGGCGTGGATGACGATGTCACACCGGACGATCTGGCCGGTCTGACGCCGGAGGCGCGCGCTGAATTAGAATCCCTCGCCCAGTTCGGGCTGCTGCTCAAACAGAGCCTGACGCCGGCGCCGTTGCGCCTGGCCTTTCGCGAGGACCTGCGGCAGAGCCTGGTAACCACCGGGCTGGAACGGCAGGGCTGGCGCGGCATGATCCTGTTTCAACTGCGCGAGCACTGGAAGCTCACGGCTGCCGCGGCCGCCACGGCCTCAGGCGTCTCCGTGGCCGTGGGCGCGATCAGCGTGGCAGTCTGGTACCGCGGCCGCTCGCAGCCTTGATGCGGCTGGCGGCAACTTCTGAACTCTTTGACGTCTCAGACTTCGCAAGGCGCCGGTTGGAGCTATGCCAGGCTCTTGACGGCAAAGGGCTTCGCTGGCAGGACTCGGCCGGTGCGGCGCCGGACGAAGTCTCGTCGCACTCTTTTGTTATCGATAGCAGGCGGCAAGGACGCCGGCGGCTGCATCTGGCAGCGCGTCGTTCATTGGCCGCCTTTTGTCTTGTCATCATCCCGCCGGGAGTGCCCCCTTATCAATACGGGCAATCCTGGCTGATCCCGGAGGTACTTTTCAATGACTCAACGCTATGCCAGAATCACCGGCTGGGGCAAGTATGTGCCGGCGCGGCGGTTGACCAACTATGACCTGGAACAGATTGTCGATACCACCGATGAATGGATCACCAGCCACACCGGCATCCGCGAGCGCCGCATCGCCGAGCCCAACGAGACCACCGTGGACATGGCGCTGCACGCCAGCCGCATCGCGCTGGAGCGCGCGCAGGTTCAGCCGGAGGAGCTGGATCTGATCATCTTCGCCACCTCCAGCCCCGACTATTTCGTGCCGGCCGCAGCCAGCCTGCTGCAAAATCGGCTGGGCGCCGCCGGCGTGCCGGCCTTCGACCTGAGCGCAGGGTGTACGGGGTCCATCTACGCGCTGGTGACAGCCACGCAGTTCGTCCAGACCGGCGCCTACCGGCGGGTGCTGGTGGTCGGCGCAGAGAAGATCTCGGCCGGCATCGATTACACCGATCGCAACACGGCCATCATGTTCGGCGACGGCGCAGGCGCGTTGATGCTGGAGGCCAGCAACTCCCCCACCGGTCTGCTCTCCTTCGAGCTGGGCTCCGACGGCGCGCTGTGGGATGCCCTGTACTGCCCAGGCGGCGGCAGCGCCAATCCTTTCAGCGAAAAGGTGCTGGCCAACCGCGAACAGTATCTGCGCATGGATGGCAAGCGGGTTTTCAAGTTCACCGCCAAGACGGTGACCCGCAGCATCCAGAACGTGGTGGAGAGCAGCGGACTGCCGTTCAGCGAGATCGATTACATGGTTCCGCATCAGTCGAACGTGCGCATCATCGAGCTGTTGACCTCGCGCCTCAAGTTCGACCCCGACAAGGTGATGGTCAACCTGGATCGTTACGGCAACACCTCGGCCGCGGCCATCCCCATGGCCCTGGCCGATGCCGCCGATCAGGGCAAGATCGCGGAGGGGGATCACATCGTGCTGGCCGGCTTCGGCGCCGGCATGACCTGGGGCACGGCGGTGATCCACTGGGAGCCGACCAAGCCCAGCGAGGAGCAGGCGATCCTGGTGGAGAACTGGCCGATCCGCGAGGCGCTGCAACTGCAGGCCAACAAGGTGCGCGCCGCGGTCTGGTCGGCCCAGGTGACGGCCCGCACCAAGGCGCAGGAGGCCAGCATGTCGGTGATGGTGCCCTTCTACACCTGGCAACGCAAGCGCAAGAAGGCCAAGGCGCAGCAGGACGAGGAAAACACCGACCAGCAGCAAGGATGACAAAAAAGCCCCCGACCCAATGGGTCGGGGGCTTTTCGATTCGGGTGCATTCAAAGTGAGTTGACGTCCCAGACTTCGGACGGCAAAGCCGGCCGGTTGAAGCGAGTTACGGTTTAGCTATAGCGCGGCGCGGGCTGGCCGCCGCTGCGCTTGGCCTCCAGGTAGCGGCGCATGGCATCGGCGTCAGGCAGGCCGGTTCCCACCGTCGCGTCGCTGATGCCTGTCAAACGCTGGCGCTGGATGCGCTGCTTAAGGATGGTCTCGATCTTGCGCACCATCACCTCGTCGGTGGGGGTCACCAGGGTGAAGGCCGCGCCAGCCATCTGCGCCCGGCCCGTGCGGCCGATGCGATGCACGTAGTCCTCGGCCACGCTGGGCAGGTCGTAGTTGACCACGTGCGACACCCCCTCCACGTCGATGCCGCGCGCCGCGATGTCGGTGGCCACCAGCACGCGCGCCTGGCCGTTGCGGAAGGCCTCCAGCGCGGCGATGCGCTGGTTCTGCGAGCGGTTGCTGTGGATCACGGCCGCGGCCACGCCGGAGCGCTGCAGGTTCTTGGCCACCCGGTCGGCGCGGTGCTTGGTACGGGTGAAGACCAGCACGCTGTTGACGCCATCCTGGCGCAGCAGATGCTGCAAAGCCTGGATCTTGCGATCCTCCGGCACCGGGAAGAGCGTCTGGTCGATGACGGCCGGCGCGGCCGCCTTCTCCACGCCGACGCGCACCGGCTCGCGCGTCACCTCGCTGGCCAGCTCCAGGATCGGCTGCAAAGTGGCCGAGAAGAGCATGGTCTGGCGCTGGCGGGGCAGCAGACGGGCCACCTTGCGGATGTCGGGCAGGAAGCCCACGTCCAGCATGCGGTCGGCCTCGTCCAGGACGAAGACCTCCAGGCTGGCAAAGCTGATGTTCCTGCGCTGCACGTGGTCCAGCAGCCGGCCAGGGGTGGCGATGACGATATCGACCCCCTGCCTCAGCGCCTTTTCCTGGTTGACCAGGGAGACGCCGCCGAAGACCGCGACCGAGCGCAGTTTTGTGTGGGCGCCCAGGCGCTCGGCATGGTCGGCCACCTGCAGGGCCAGCTCACGCGTGGGCACCAGCACCAGCACGCGCGGCGCGGTGCGCTGGGGGTTCTTGGGGCTGGGCCCGTGCAGCAGCCGGTGCATGGTCGGCAGCAGGTAGGCTGCCGTCTTGCCGGTGCCGGTCTCAGCCGAGCCCAGAATGTCGTGCCCTTGCAGGGCCGGCGGAATAGCCGCCACCTGAATGGGCGTTGGGGTGGTGAAATCCATCCCGGCCACGCCTTCTTGCAGGCGTGCGTCGAGTGGAAACTGTGCAAAACTCATCTGTCTCCTATGATGCGGTCGTAGTATGTTGATTGCCGAGGTGAACGACCGCAGGGACACGTCGGGGCGGGTGGCAAACAAAAACGCCGTTCCAGGCTGAAGACCGGACGGCGTATGTGAACCGTATGTGCTTGCCAACCCACGGGGAAGACTATAACACAGCTTTGGCCATTCGTCAAGCGCAGCCGCCGTCGACGAAGACCGGCAAATTGCCCAGCGCGACCACGTGCGCCCAGTCGCCGTCCCCCTCGGTGAAGACGGCCGCCACCCGGCTGACCCGCGCGCCGGCCTTGCTCATCACCTGCTGCATGCCCTCCAGCGTGCTGCCGGTGCTGACCACGTCGTCGATCAGAATCACCTGCTTGCCGGTAATCAGGCGATGGTCCTTCTCGTCCAGGTAGAGGGTCTGCGGCGCGCCGGTGGTGATGGACACCGTCTCGGCGCTGAGCGCGTCGCCCATGTAGGTTTTATAGCTCTTGCGCAGGACGATGTAGGGCAAGCCCATCAGCGCGCTCATCTCGTAGATCAGCGGGATGCTCTTAGCCTCGGCCGTCACCAGCACGTCGGCCGGCGTCTCCTTGAGCCGTTCGGCCAGCGACGCGGCCGCGGCCTTGACCACAATGGTGTCGCCCAGCATGTTGAAGATGGCGATGCGCACGCCGGGCGCGACCTGGAACAGGGGGAAGTGCCGGGTCAGGCCGGCCACCTCGACGGTGTAGGTTTCACGATGTTGCATGGTTGGTTCTTGCCTTGAAAGATGGTAACTGCTCAGCCGGCGGGTGCGAACACGTGATTTCGATACGGCAGCCTACTCAATCCACGTGTT
>JACSRL010000192.1 GCA_014879765.1 Anaerolinea sp.
AATTACCTCCGACGACGTTGCTGCAAACGCAGATTCAAGTGCCTGGCACCTGTGGCTGAGCAGTTACCACACATCGAAAATGGTGAGACTTCGAAAGCCGCCGCTACAGGGTTGATATGCTGTTTCAGCGGCCGCTTCCGAAGCCTTGGCGCCGTTCTGTTGGGAGTAACCCTTTGCTTGTCGTTCTCGCAGTGATCGTTGCACTGCTTCTGATCAACGCCCTCTATGTAGCCGCCGAATTTGCCACGCTCAGCAGCCGGCGCGCGCGCCTGGCGCAGACCGCCGAGGAGGGCAATGCCCTGGCCGCGCTGATGCTGGCCATCGTCGAAGACCCGCACCGGCTGGACACCTACATCGCCGCCTGCCAGTTGGGCATCACCCTCTCCAGCCTGGTGCTGGGCTTCTACGCCCAGGCGACGCTGAGTCCTGTGATCGCGCCCTGGCTGGAGCACCTGGGCATCTCCTCCGGCGGCGCCGCGCTGTCGCTGGCCGCCACGGCCATCCTGTTGGTCCTCACCAGCTTTCAGGTGGTCATCGGCGAGCTGGTGCCCAAAAACATCGCGGTGCAATATCCCGAGCGGCTGGCGCTCTTCACGGCGCCGCCCATGCGCTGGTCCCTGATCATCTTCCAGCCGCTGATCTGGCTTTTCAACGGCAGCGCGCAGTTGCTGCTCAAGCTGTTCGGCGTTCCGGCGGTGCGCGAACACGCCCACATCCACACCGCCGAGGAGCTGGCCATCCTGGTGGAGGAAAGCGGCGCCGGCGGGCTGCTGGACCAGCAGGAGCGGCGATTGATCGAAAACACCCTCTGGATGCGACGCGCCAGCGTGCGCCAGATCATGGTGCCCCGCATCCGGGTGCTGGCCGCGGCGGTGGACGCGCCCGGCGACCAGCTTTTCAGCCTGCTGGCCAACTCCTACTTCTCGCGCCTGCCGCTCTACGAGGGAAGCATCGACAACATCGTCGGGGTGGTACACCTGAAAGATCTTTTTTGCCTGCACACGCTGGCCCAGCCACAGAAGGCCAATGTGCGCCAGGTGATGGCGCCGGCGCTTTTCATTCCCGAATCGATGCCGGCCGACGAGGCCTTCGCCCTCTTACAGCACAAACGCAACCACGTGGCCATCGTGCTGGATGAATTCGGCGGCACGGCCGGCATCGTCACCCTGGAAGACCTGATCGAGGAGATCTTCGGCGAGGTGCAGGACGAGTTCGACCAGGAGACGCCGCTCTTTCGCGTGCTGCCCGGCAACCGGGTGCTGGTGCGCGGGGACTGGCTGATCGAGGATCTGAATGAATTGCTGGACCTGCACCTGCCCAGCGCCGAGGCCGACACCATCGGCGGGCTGATGCTCGGCGAGCTGGCCCGTCTGCCCGCGGTGGGTGAGACGGTCGAGGTCACAGGGGTGACGCTGCGGGTCGAACGGGTGGAGGGCAAGGGAATCACCGCGGTCAGCCTGCCGGCCACCCCTGACCAGGTGGAGCGCATGCGCGAGGAGACAGCCGCGTGAACGAGTATCTGGTCCCGCTGCTGATCATCACCGGGCTGATCCTGCTCAACGGCCTCTTCGTGGCCGCGGAATTCGCCATTGTGGCCGCGCCCCGCACGCGGCTCACCCAGGCCGCCGAGCGCGGCTCGCGCGCGGCGGCCGATGTGCTGAGCATCCTGGCCGATCCGGCGCAGCAGAATCGCTACCTGGCCACCGCGCAGATCGGCGTCACCATCGCCAGCCTGGGTCTGGGCATGTACGGCGAGCATACCGTGGCCGCCTGGCTGCACGGCCCGCTCAGCCGGATCACCCCCCTGGCCGGACCGCTGTCGCACACCGTGGCCACCATCCTGGCCATCGGCATCCTGACCTATCTGCACGTGGTGCTGGGCGAGATGATCCCCAAATCGCTGGCCATTCAGCACGCCGAGAGCGCCGTGTTGAGGCTGGACCGGCCGATGGTGATCCTGCGCAAGCTCTTCCAGCCGGTGGTCTTCGTGCTCAACGGCATCGGCAATCAGATCGTGCGCCTGATGGGCATCCCGCCGGTCAACGCCCAGGCGCGCCTCTTCTCGGCCGAGGAGCTGGAATATCTGATGGAAGAGAGCGCCGAGGTGGGGCTGGTGGAGGCGGACGAGCAGCTCTTCATCGAGAACATCTTCGACCTGCGTGACCGCAGCGTCGGCCAGGTGATGACGCGGCGCAAGCAGGTGGTGGGGCTTTCCATCCGCGCCGACGAGCAGGAGACGCTGCGTTTCGTCTGCCAACAGCGCCACTCCCGCTATCCTGTCTACGGCAAGGGGCTGGACGACATCATCGGCGTGCTGCACGTCAAGACGCTGGCGCGCCAGCAGGCCAACCGCGACCGCCAGCCCTTCGACCTGCGCCAACTGGCCCGGCCGGCGGCCTACGTGCCCGAATCGCTGCCGCTGGACCAGGCGTTGACCCGCCTGCGGCGCGACCGTCGCCAACTGGCCATCGTGGTGGATGAATACGGCGGCACAGCCGGGCTGGTGACGCTGGAAGACATCATCGAAGAGGTGGTGGGCGAGATTCTGGACGAGTTCGACCTGGAGATCGCGCCCCTGGAGCGGCTGGGCGACGGGCTGGTGCGGGCGCGCGGCGACCTGCTGGTGGATGAGCTCAACCAACTGTGCGATCTGAGCCTGAAACATCCCGAGGCCGACACGGTGGGCGGCCTGGTGATGGCCGCCCTGGGCCGGCTGGCCGAACAGGGCGACCACGTGACGATGGATGGCGTCACCTTCGAGGTGGAGGGGGTGGAGGGGCTGGCGGTGCAGACGGTATTGGTGCGGCTGCCGGCGGCGGACAAGGCCTGACGACGATGACCACAGCCACGCCGCAGTCGCTGCCCGACCAGACGCCGGGCCAGATCTTGCCGCTGACCGCGACGCGCGACGCCGCCGGCCGCCTGTGCGTGGCCGGCTGTGCGCTGCCCGATCTGGCCGCGGCCTACGGCACACCGCTCTATCTCTACGACCAGGCGACGCTGGATGGCATGGCCGCCGCCTATCAGGCGGCGCTGGCCGCGACCTACCCCGCGGACTGGGAGGTGGCCTATGCCGGCAAGGCCTGGCTTTCCACGACCCTGGCCCGCTGGGCGGCGGCCCGCGGCCTGGGCCTGGACGTGGTGTCGGCCGGCGAGCTGGCCATCGCCCGGCAGGGGGACTTCCCCGCTGAGCGCATCCATTTTCACGGCAACAACAAGACGCAGGCGGAGCTGGCGGCCGCGCTGGCGGCCGGCGTGGGGCGCATCGTGGTCGACCATGCCGGCGAGCTGGCCGCGGTGGATGCGTTGGCGCGCGCCCAGGGCCGCCGCCAGCCCATCTGGCTGCGCATCAATCCCGACGTGGCGGTGGACACCCACGGCCACACGCGCACCGGCCACGCCGGATCCAAGTTCGGCCTGGCGCTGGCTGATGGGACGGCCGAGGCCACGGCCCTGCACGCGCTGCGGCTGGAGGGGGTCGAGCTGCGCGGCCTGCACTGCCACATCGGCAGCCAGTTCCGCGCGGCCGAGCCGCTGGCGCTGGCCGTGCAGCGGCTGCTGGAGCTGGCCGCCCGGCTGCGCGACCTGGCCGGCTGGCGGCTGGCGGAGCTCAGCCCCGGCGGCGGCTGGGCCGTTCCCTATCTGGCCGACCAGGCGGCCGGCCTGCCGGCCATCGGCGCCTACGTGGCCACAGTGGCCCAGGAGGTGGCCGCCGGCTGCCGCCAGCGCGGCCTGGCGCTGCCGCGGCTGGTGTTGGAGCCAGGGCGCAGCCTGGCGGCGCGCGCGGGGGTGGCTGTCTACACCGTGGGCGCCGTCAAGCAGACCGGCGCGGTCACCTACCTTTTCATCGACGGCGGCCTGGCCGACAACCCGCGGCCGGCGCTGTACCAGGCGCGCTACAGCGCGCTGCTGGCCAACCGCCTGAGCGCCGAGCGGCCGCAACGCGTACACGTCGCCGGCCCCTATTGCGAGACCGGCGACGTGCTGATTCAGGATATCGATCTGCCGCCCGTGCAGGCGGGCGATCTGCTGGCGGTGCCAGCCAGCGGCGCCTATCAGCTCAGCATGGCCAGCAACTACAACGCGGCGCTGCGGCCGGCGGTGGTCTGGCTGGCAGCGGGGGAGGCCCACCTGGTGCAGCGCCGCGAGACCGTGGCCGACCTGCTGGCGCGGGAGGCGACGCCTGGGCTCACGTTCGGGCCGGATGCTGCCGAAGCAGACCGTTGGCCATGAAGCGGCCGACGCTTTCCACGGCCATGCGCCGCGGCAGCAGGCGGGTCTGCGTGGCCACAAAGGCTTTGTTGATCAGGCCAGGGATGAGCACCGGGCCGGCGTGGCCCAGCGCGTCCAGCGTCTCGACGGCCACCGGATCGGGGTCCGCGACCATCCACTGGGGATAGCCGGCCAGCCCGTCGCCTTGAGTGGCCATCAGGCCAGGCGCGGTCACCAGCACATCGACGCCGCTGCCTTGCAGCTCATACCACAGCGCCTCGCCCAGCGCGCGCTGATAGGCCTTGTTGGCCGAGTACGGGCCGGTGTAGGGAGTGGTCTGCAGGCCGGCGCCGGAGGCGACGATGACGATGCCCCCCTGCGCCCGCTCGACCATCTGCCGGCCATAGGCGTGGATCAGCGCGGTGTAGGCGCGGGCGTTGATGTTCAGCATGGCCATGTGGGTGGCCAGGTCCATCTCCATGACGGTGGGCGTGTCCTTGGGCGTCCACATGTGGTTGCAGATCAGCATGCCCACGGTGATGCCGGCCGTCTGGGCCAGCAAGGCGCCGAGAAAGTCCTCACGGCCCAGGTCCAGCGCCACCGGGCGGACCTTGACCAGATATTTCGCCTGCAACTCCTCAGCCCGCGCGGCCAGCTCCTCGCCGGCGATGTCCACCAGCACCAGGTTGAGGCCGCGGCCGGCCAGGTGACGGGCGAAGCTGTAGCCCAGCCCCTCGGCCCGCGCCGCGCCGGTCACCAGCGCCCAGGGGCCATAGCGGCGCAGGAAAAGGTTGCCGGGGTCGGAGGGTTCCTCCACCTGGCCCTGGCCGCGCAGTTGACGCCACACCAGCCCGGTGGTCGCCGCAGCCAACGCGCCGCCGGCCAGGATCGGTTTGGAAATGATACGCATAGGTTGATCTCCTCGTGTCTGTTACTGAGGACCGATTGATTGTTCAGTGGCTTTTTCATCACGGTGATGCGTAACTCGTAACGAGTAACTCGTAACCCGGAGTTGGCGGGAGTCGTCTCTGGGTGGCGGCCGATGGGTGATGGGTGATGGATTACGGACTGCAAGCTCCGGGTCACGCATCACGAGTCACGCACCGCGCCACTCCGCACATCCCAAAGGCGCTTCCCATCCTCGCACACTCCGGATTACGAGTTACGCATTACGGGTTACGTCTCCGGTAACGCACCACAGCCTTGTCCGGCCGGCTGGCGCCCAGGCCGCGCTCCACCTGCGGATGCCTGGTCACCAGCTCCAGATCGAACTGGCGGAAGAGCAGCGCGGTGATGACGGTCATCTCCATGTTGGCGAAGTTCATGCCGATGCACTTGTGAATGCCGCCGCCGAAGCCGATCAGCGCGAAGCGATCCTGCTTGTCCTCGGCGCGGCCGGGCGCATAGCGCAGCGGATCGAAGGTGTCCGGGTCCTCGAAGAGCACGGGCAGATTGTGGGCCACGTCCTGCGTCACCTGGGCCAGCCAGCCCTGCGGGACCACGTAGTCGCCCACGGGCAGATCTTCCTTGACCGTGCGCATCAGCATGTCCACCGAGGGGCGCATGCGCTCCACCTCGCGCACGGCCCAGGCGATGTGCTCGAGCTGCGTCATGCGCTTCGGGTCGATGTGTACACCGTCGGGCGCCACCTGCTGGATCTCCTCCTGCACCAGACGCAGGTAGTCCGGGTTTTGCAGCAGCAGGATGATGGTCCAGGCAGCCTGGCCGACGGTGGTCTCGTGGCCGGCGAACATCAGGCCCAGCAGCATGTTGACGATCAGATCCTGCTCGGCCAGCCGGCCGTCGGGGTAACGTTTGTTGATCAGGTCCTGCAAGAAATCGTCGTAGCGCTCCGGGTGCTGGCGGCGCTCCAGGATGATCGGCTCCAGGATACCCTGCATCTTAGCCTTGGCGCGGTCGCGGCGGCGAAACTTGGGCAGCGGCAGGTTGGGCGGCAACAGCGGGTCCAGCCCCTCAGCCAGATCGGTGTAGAGATCCCAGAACTCACGGCCCAACTGCTGATGCGCCTCACGACCCAGGAAGCAGTGGCCGGCCACCTCCTGCACCAGACGGACGAATTCGCTGACCAGCTCCATCTCGCCGGAGTCGCCCAGGCCATCCAGCCAGGCCTGCACCACTTCCTGCATCACATCGGCGTAGTGCAGCATCTTCTCCCGGCGGAAGGCCTCCAGCACCACGGCGCGCTGCTCCAGATAGACCTCATGCGGGGCAAGGAAGAGCACCTCGCCGAACATAGAGCGCAGGAAGCTGTAGGGCTCCTGGATGCCCAGCGCCTTGTCAGTTTCCATGAAGAAAGTTCTGTGGTATTCAGGGCCTACGAGAATGGCCACATTCTGGTTAGCCAGCTTGATGCCGAAAATCTTGCCGTGCTCCTCGAAGCCGCGGCGCACCAGCGCCGTGCGGTCGGAGCGGAACTCCAGGGCATGGCCCAGCACGGGCAGCGCGCCGGAAACCATGGGCGGTATCGGTTGTGACATGGCTGTATCTCCTGTTATTTTGCTGTTTTATGATACACCGTGTATCATAACTTATGATACGCCAATTGCCGCGACTGCGCAAGTAGCGCGCGCCACAATTCAAGGATCGCAATGACCACAGATCCGCGAGTGCAACGAACACAGCAGCGCCTGCGCCAGGCCCTGGCCGAGCTGGTTTTGCAGCAAGGCTACGAGTCGATCTCGATTCGCGAGCTGGCCGCGCAGGCGGGGGTTGGCTATGCGACCTTCTTTCGCCACTATCCCAGCAAGGACGCGCTGCTGTTGGACCTGCTCCAGCGTTCGATCCAGGAGATGGCGCGGCTGCTGCCGCCCGGTCTGGATGCCGACCCCGCCGAGGAGGGACGGCTGATCTTTGTCCACGCCGCACAGCATCAGCAGCTCTACCGCATCCTGCTGTCCGGCGGGGGGGCGCTGGCGCTGTTGGAGGAAGTTCAGGCGGCCGCGGTGGCCGAGGTGATGCGCCGCTTTGGCCGCCAGACCGCGCCGGCCATCCCCCTGGAGATCCTGGCCCATCACCTGGTGGCCGCCACCATCGCGCTGATCGGCTGGTGGCTGCAGCACGACCAGCCCTACCCGCCGCCGCGCATGGGCCAGATCTACGCTGAGCTGATCATGCGGCCCTTTTTGGCGCTGGTTGGCCAGGAGCGCGGATGATACCGTTGACTTTGCCGCTGGTTGACTTTCTGCTGACCGCTGAGGCGCAGGCCGCGCTGGCCGAACTGGCCAGCCAGGAGCTGAACGACCAGGCCAGCCTGCCGCTGCTGACGCGCCTGCGCCGCGCCTGGCCGCCCGACCAAGCCGCGGCGCTGTTGGATCAGGCCCGTCTGCGACGCAAGGCCGGCGACAAATTTCCCCAGCCGGAGCGCCTGCTCTTCACCGACGAGGCCTTGCAGCAGGCCAGCAGCCGCGCCGTGGCTGCCTACCGGGCGCAGCAGTTCCTGCGCGCGCTCGGCCCGGCGCAGATCGTCGACCTGGGCTGCGGCCTCGGCGCGGACACCATCGCGCTGGCCGAGGCCGGGCTGCAGGTGCTGGCCGTGGAGAAGGACCCGGTGCGGGCGCGCATCGCCGCGGCGAACGTGATAGCCCTGGGGCTGGGGGAGCGGGTGCAGGTGGTGTGGGGGGATTTCGCCCTCACCCCGGCCCTCTCCCAAGGGGAGAGGGGGCGC
>JACSRL010000343.1 GCA_014879765.1 Anaerolinea sp.
TTCTGGGGGGGCCATACCACCAGATCGAGAGGGCGTCCCGCCCGGCTTAGCGACGCAACCCGCTCGGCGAGACGCCTCGCTGATCGGACACCTGCCTCGGCGAGACGCCTCGCTGAGCCGGGCTTCTACGAGATTCATCGGGCTTGACATCTGGCGCCGCGCAGCGTATAATCTTCAACTGGTCAGACCACTTACCAGCAACGATCTGGAGCACCGCGCCATGCGCACCCTTTCCTCCCTCGACCGCCCCGCCGCCCATGCCGAACACGCCCTGGTCTCGGCGATCCTGCACGGCGACTATCCCCCCGGCGCCGCCTTGCCGGCCGAGCGGGAGCTGGCCGTGCAGCTTGGCGTCACCCGGCCGACCCTGCGCGAGGCCTTGCAGCGTCTCGCCCGCGACGGCTGGCTGACCATTCAGCAGGGCAAGCCCACCCTGGTCAACGACTACTGGCGCGCGGGCGGCCTGGGCGTGCTCAGCGCCTTGGCGCACCCCGGCAATGACCTGCCGGCGGACTTCATCCCCAACCTGCTGGCGGTGCGTCTGCTCCTGGCGCCAGCCTACACCCGCGCGGCCGTCGAGCGCGACCCTGGCCCGGTGGCTGATCTGCTCGCCTTGGCCGCCGATCTGGAGGCCGCGCCGGCGGCGTTCGCGGCCTTCGACTGGCGCGTGCAACACCTGCTGACTGTGGCCTCGGGCAACCCGATCTACACCTTGATCCTCAATGGCTTTGCCGGCTTCTACGAACCGATGGCGCGCCGCTATTTCGCCCGCGCCGAGGCCAGGGCCGCCTCATTCGAATTCTACCGCGCGCTGCAAGAGGTCGCGCGGCGCGGCGATGGCGCCGGCGCTGAGAGGCTGACGCGCCAGGCCATGCAGCAGAGCATCGATCTGTGGCGAGCGGACGGCGAACACTGATTTTCTGCAACTCTGGAGGTAGCCATGCGACGTTGGAACGGTTGGGGCGATGACACGATCAACTATCACGTGCCTGAGCGGGCCGTGCGCTTTCTGGCCGATCTGCTGGGGCCAGGCGCGCCGCCGCGCGACGCCACGGCCGGCGAGACGCTGGCCAGCCTGCCGCCGGCCAGGCCTTTGGAGCATCCACTGGTCAGAAGCGATGGCGCGGAGCGGCTGCGCCATGCGCGCGGCCAGAGCTTCCCCGACTGGGTGGCGCTGCGCAGCGGCCACATCCCCGCCTTTCCCGACGGCGTGGCCTACCCCACCACCGAGGCCGACGTGGTCGAGCTGCTCGGTCTGGCGCAGCGGACCGGCGCACAGCTCATCCCCTACGGCGGCGGCACCAGTGTGGTCGGCCACATCAACCCGGCGCCAGGAGCGACGCGACCGGTGTTGACGGTGGACATGAGCCGCATGAACCGGCTGCTGCGCCTGGACGATGCCAGCCTTCTGGCCACCTTTGGCGCAGGCATCGCCGGGCCTGACCTGGAGGCGCAACTGCGGGCCCGAGGCTACACCCTGGGCCATTTCCCCCAGTCCTTCGAGTATTCGACCCTGGGCGGCTGGATCGCCACCCGCTCCAGCGGCCAGGAATCGCTGGGCTACGGCCGCATCGAGGATCTCTTCGCGGGCGGCCGGCTGATCGCCCCGGCCGGCGCGCTGGAACTGCCCCCCTTCCCCGCCTCGGCCGCGGGGCCAGACCTGCGCCACCTGGCGCTGGGCTCGGAAGGCCGTCTGGGCATCCTCACCGAGGCGACGGTGCGCGTGGCGGCGCTGGCCGGCCGCGAGCGGCTGGCGGCTCATGCGCTCTTCCTGCCCGACTGGAAAAGCGCCCAAACCGCTGCCCGCCAGATCATGCAGGCGGGACTGCCGCTGTCGCTGATGCGCCTGAGCACGCCGGTGGAGACCGAGACCACGCTGGTGCTGGCCGGCCACGAGCGGCTGATCGGCGCCATACAGCGGCTGATCTCGCTGCGCGGGGTGCGCGATGGCAAATGCCTGTTGATGCTGGGCTTCAGCGGCCGCGAGGAGGTGGTCAAAGCCGCGCGGGGCGCGGCGCTGGAGATCGCCGGCCAGCAGGGGGGCGTCAACGTGGGCCGCACCTTCGGCAGCCAGTGGTACAAGAACCGTTTCCGCACCCCCTATCTGCGCAACGCGCTGTGGGAGCTGGGCTACGGCGTGGACACGCTGGAGACGGCCACCACCTGGGGCAACGTCAACCCGCTGGTGGAGGCCATCGAAAACGCGCTGCACCAGGCCCTGGCCCCCTTCGACGAGCGCGCCCACGTCTTCACCCACCTGTCGCATTTCTACCCCTCGGGGTGCAGCATCTACACCACCTATCTCTTCCGGCTGGCCGACGGCCCCGGCGAGACGCTGGCCCGCTGGCAGGCCATGAAGGACGCGGCCAGCCAGGCCATCGTCGAGCTGCACGGCACCATCAGCCATCAGCACGGCGTTGGCATGGATCACGCCGCGTACCTGCCGGCCGAGAAGGGCGAGCTGGGCATGGCGCTGCTGCACGATGTCTGCCGGCGGATGGATCCGGACGGCATCATGAACCCCGGCAAGCTGTTGGCTGGATGAGCGCCTATGTTTTCCACACACTACCGCAACGAGTCCTGGTCACAGCTCGACCAGGACTGGGACGTGATCATCATCGGCGGCGGCATCACCGGCGCGGGCATCCTGCGCGAGGCCGCGCGCCTGGGGCTGCGGGCGCTGCTGGTGGAGCAGGCTGACTTCGCCTGGGGCACCTCCAGCCGCTCCTCCAAGCTGGTACACGGCGGGCTGCGCTATCTGAAGGAGGGCAAGCTGCGCCTGACGCGCGCCTCGGTGCGCGAGCGCCAGCGGCTGCTGGCCGAGGGACCGGGCCTGATCGATCCGCTGGGCTTTCTGCTGACCAACTACCAGGGGGACAATCCCGGTCGTTGGACCTTTCGCGCCGGGCTGTCGGTCTACGATTTGATGGCCTTGCAGTGGAGCCACCGGCAATACAGCCCGCTGGAGCTGCGCCTGTTGGCCCCGCACATCAGCGAAGCAGGGCTGGAGGGTGGGCTGCAATATGGCGATGCCCAGACCGACGATGCGCGGCTGGTGCTGCGGGTGATCCAGGAGGCGGCCGCGGCCGGCGGCGTGGCGCTGAACTACGTGCAGGCCACGGCGCTGCTGCGCGACGAGGCCGGGCAGGTGGTGGGGGTGCGGCTACAAAGGACTGACCGCGCGGCCAGGGAGGCCCACGCGGCCGATGCAGCGGCCAGCCCCCCGGCGGCCCCGCCGATCCAAGAAGCGCGCGCCCGGGTGGTCATCAACGCCACCGGCGCCTGGGCCGACCGGCTGCGGGGACAACTGGGCCAGCCGGCGCGCATCCGGCCCCTGCGCGGCAGCCATCTTATCTTCCCGGCCTGGCGGCTGCCAGTGGCTCAGGCCGTCAGCTTTCTGCACCCCGTGGACCGCCGGCCGGTGTTCATCTTCCCCTGGGAGGGGGTGACCCTGGTGGGCACCACCGACGTGGATCACGGCCAGCCGATGGAGGCTGAGCCGGCCATCAGCCCGCAGGAGGTGGCCTACCTGATGGCGGCCGCGGATCATCAGTTTCCCTCGTTGCACCTGACGCTGGCCGACGTGCTCAGCACCTTTGCCGGCGTGCGGCCGGTGATCGGCAGCGGCCTCGATGACCCGTCCAAGGAGTCGCGCGACCATGTGGTATGGGAGGAAGAGGGCCTGCTGACCGTCACCGGCGGCAAGCTGACCACCTTCCGGCTGATTGCCCTGGCCGCGCTGCGGGCCGCGCGGCATCGCCTGCCCGCCATGCCTGAGCCGCGGCGTGACCTGCCGGTGCTCGACGTCGTGGACACAGGCGCCCTGGCGGCCGCCAGCGGCCTGGAGCGGGCCGCGCGCCGCCGGCTGCTGGGCCGCTACGGCGCCGATGCAGCCGCGCTGGTGCAGGCCGCGCAGCCGGGCGAGCTGGAGCCGATCCCCGGCGTCCAGGCGCTGTGGGCCGAGCTGCGCTGGGCCGCGCGCGCCGAGGCCGTGGCGCATCTGGACGATCTGCTGCTGCGCCGGGTGCGGCTGGGGCTGCTGCTGCCAGAGGGGGGCCGCGCGCTGCTCCCCCGCGTGCGCGCCATCTGCCAGCCGGAGCTGGGCTGGGACGATGCGACCTGGCAGGAGGAGGAGGCCGCCTACCTGGCGCTGTGGCAGCGGCACTACAGTCTGCCGGAGCCGGCCACCGTGCCCAACTGGCATGTGCTGTTGAATGCGGCGCGCGCCCGGCGTCCCATCGCCCAACGCTTGCACCGCCGCAAGCGGGTGCAAGCGCCCGTGCTGCTGGCGGCGCTGGGACTGATCGCGCTGCTGGCATGGCTGACACGGCGCGCGGCCGCCGGCCGGTCAACTGACGCGCCGCAGACTGCACGATCACAGCCGGACAGAGCCAACCTGACCCGATAGAGATTTGCACCGATCCGCCGCTTGTGCCACAATTGATCTGTAGCGCCGGCAGGCGGGATGGAATACGTAACTCGTAACGAGTAACACGTAACCCGGAGTCGGCCTGCACAGCTATCTCCGGTTACGAGTTACGAGTTACGAGTTACTCGTTACTCGCCACACCTCCCGCAACCCGGAATAACCCAACTCCTGCACAGCTCTCTCCGGTTACGAGTTACGAGTTACGAGTTACGAGTTACTCGCCACACCTCCCGCAACCCAGAATAACCCAACTCCTGCACAGCTCTCTCCGGTTACGAGTTACGAGTTACTCGTTACGAGTCACTCCTTTCCGCCCACGGATCACCAGGCCTGTCCATGACCCAAGACCTCCTTCTCGCCATCGACAACGGCACGCAGAGCGTGCGCGCGCTGCTCTTTGACCTGCATGGCAACCTGGTGGCCAAGCATCAGGTGATGATCGAGCCCTATCGATCGCCCCAGCCGGGCTGGGCTGAACAGGACCCCGACTACTTTTGGCGCATGGTGTGCCAGGCATGTCAGGGGCTGTGGGCGCAGGGGGCGCCGACGCTGCGCCAGCGCATCGCTGGCGTGGCGCTGACCACCCAGCGCGGCACCGTGGTCAACGTCGATGCCCAGGGCCGGCCGCTGCGGCCGGCCATCCTCTGGCTGGACCAGCGGCGCACCGAGGGATTGAAGCCGGTGGGCGGGCTGTGGGGCGCGGCCTTCCGCGTCAGCGGCATGGCCGGCACTGTGGCCTATCTGCAAGCCGAGGCCGAGGCCAACTGGATCCGCACCCACCAGCCGGAGATCTGGCGCGCCACCCACAAATTCCTCCTCCTCTCCGGCTATCTGAGCTACCGGCTCACCGGCCGTTTTGTGGACTCGGTGGCCAGCCAGGTGGCCTACGTGCCCTTCGACTACAAGCACCTGCGCTGGTCGTCGGCGCGCGACTGGAAGTGGCAGGCCGTGCCCATGACCCGCAGCCAGTTGCCCGACCTGGTTCCGCCCACCGGCCTGTTGGGGGAGATCACGCCCGACGCGGCCGCGGCCACCGGCCTGCCCGCGGGCCTGCCGCTGATCGCGGCCGCGGCCGACAAAGCGTGCGAGGTCATCGGTTCCGGCAGCCTGGCCTCCCACGTGGGCTGCCTGAGCTACGGCACCACCGCCACTTTCAACAGCACCCATCAGCGTTATGTCGAGATCATCCCCTTGATCCCGCCCTACCCTGCGGCCGTGCCCAACGCCTACAGCCTGGAAGTGCAGATCTATCGCGGCTACTGGATGGTCAGTTGGTTCAAGCAGCAATTTGGCCACCCGGAGCAGGCCGCGGCCGATGCGTTGGGCGTTGCGCCGGAAACCTTGTTCGACGAGCTGGTCAACCAGGCGCCGCCGGGCAGCCAGGGGCTGATCTTGCAGCCCTACTGGTCGCCGGGGATCAAGGCGCCGGGGCCGGAAGCCAGGGGCGCGGTGATCGGCTTCGGCGACGTCCACACCCGCGCCCACCTCTACCGGGCGATCATCGAAGGGCTGGCCTATGCGCTGCGGGAGGGGAAGGAGCGCAGCGAGCGGCGCAGCGGCATCCCCATCACCGAACTGCGGGTGTCGGGCGGCGGCTCGCAGAGCAATGCGGCCATGCAGATCACGGCCGACATCTTTGGCCTGCCCGCGGCCCGGCCGCATTTGTATGAGACCAGCGGCCTGGGCGCGGCCATCGACGCGGCCGTGGGGCTGGGGCTGCACAGCGACTTTGCCAGCGCGATGCAGGCCATGACGCGGCTGGGCGACGTCTTCGAGCCAGACGCCCAACGGGTCAGCATCTACGAGGAGCTCTATCAGCGGGTCTATCGGCAGATGTACCGCCGGCTGAAGCCGTTGTACGAAGGGATTCGGGAGATCACAGGGTATCCAGCAGGCCCGGGGTAACTGCAATGCTGCGGGGTACTGTTTGCGGGCTGTGTGCTTCTCCGCTATAATACCATACACGACCGTGTTGGTCATGCCGACTTTGTGTCGCAGGAGGTCATATGATTGCAGGAATTCGACAAAAGACGATTGTGGGTACCTCTGGCAGGGTCGAGATCACTGCGCCGGATCTTCCGGTTGGCACGTTGGTCGACGTGATCGTGCTGGTAGAACCTGGTGAGCAGGATACGACCGAGTACCTGCTCTCTTCGGAGTCCAATCGCAACCACCTAATGCAAGCCTTGCGAGAGATGGACGATCGATCCTCGTACATCTATGTCATCCCCTCTGACCTATGAGACAAATCGCGTTTCTGCCAACGGCATTCGAAGACTTTGTCTGGTGGGCAGCGGAAGATACGAAAACCCACCAACGTATCGCCAGACTGATACGCGACATCTTGCGAGATCCGTTCAAAGGCATGGGGAAGCCAGAACCTCTCAAGGGCAACCTACAGGGCCTTTGGTCGAGAAGGATCACGGAAGAACACCGACTTGTCTACCGAGTCACGACCCAAGAAATCATCATCATGTCTTGCCGCTATCACTATGACTAAGCCGTAAGAATCATGAATCGTCCCCTGGATATCACTAAGCGCATGGACTTGACAGTGGTTGCCTTCCAGCCAGAACTGGAACAGCCGCGGGTCGCGTCAATAGATCATTCAGCCCAGCGGGAGCGCTCCCAGCGTGATACCGCCGTCCACCACAAGGACGCTGCCCGTGGTGAAGCTGGAAGCGTCTGAGGCCAGGTAGAGCGCCGCGCCGGTCAGCTCATCTGGCTCCGCGATGCGGCCAGCCGGGGTCAGCTTCCCGATGCCGGCGCTGAGCGCGGGGTTGCTCCACAGCGCGGCTGAGAATTTGGTCTTGACGAAGCCAGGGGCCAGGGCGTTGACCTGGATGTTAAGGGGCGCCAGCTCGGCCGCCAGCGCCTTGGTCAGCATGATCACCGCGGCCTTGCTGACGCTGTAGACCCCCATCCACGGGCCGGGGTTGATGCCGGCGATGCTGGCCAGGTTGATGACCTTGCCGCCCCCCTGCTGTTCCATGACGGGGACCACCGCCTTGATCATGGTGAAGTAGCCCTTGACGTTGACCTCGAAGATCTTGTCGAAGTGGCTGGCCTCGGCCGTCAGCAGGGGGCCGAAATGCGGGTTGGTGGCCGCGTTGTTGACCAGGATATCGACGCGGCCATATTCGGCCAGCGCGGCCTGGACCACGGCCGCGGCCGCGGCCGGGTCGCCGGCGTGCGCGGCCAGGGCGATGGCGCGGCCGCCGGCCGCGCGAATGGCCTCGGCCACCGGGCCGACGTTCTCGATCTTGCGGCTGGTCAGGACCAGGGACGCGCCCGCCTGGGCGCAGGCTTCGGCGATGGCCTGGCCGATGCCGCGCGACGCGCCGGTGACGATGGCGACTTTATGGGTGAGATCGAACATGGTGTCCTCCAGTCAAGCCAGGGATTGGAAATCCCAGGCTGACAATACAAAGCGCCCTCAGGCGCTGGGAACCCTTCCGCAGCCGC
>JACSRL010000514.1 GCA_014879765.1 Anaerolinea sp.
GACGCCGCCTGGCCCTACTCGACCTGCGCTGGCCACCTATGCCGTTCAACCAGATTCAAACACACCCAAGTTAATTTTGGACAGCTACTAAGTGGCGAGAGTTCCTGCGAGTTCCTTCGAGTTCCTTTCCTACCCAATCACCTCCACCCCGCCCATGTAGGGCACCAGCACGTCGGGCACGCGCACACTGCCGTCGGCCTGCTGATAGGTCTCCAGCACGGCGATCAGCACGCGCGGCAGGGCCAGGCCGGAGCCGTTGAGGGTGTAGACGTAGCGCGGCCGGGCGCCTTCCTCCGGCCGGTAGCGGATGTTGGCGCGGCGGGCCTGGAAATCGGCGAAGAGCGAACAGGAGCTGACCTCCAGCCATTCGTTGCAGCCGGGGGCCCACAGCTCGATGTCGTATTTGGCCGCCGCGGCGAAGGCCAGGTCGCCGGTACACATCTGCACCACGCGGTAGGGGATGCCCAGCCGGCGCGCGATCTCCTCGGCGTTGTCCACCAGGCTGGCCAGCTCGGCCTCGCCCTGCTCCGGCTCCACGAACTTGACCATCTCCACCTTGTCGAACTGATGGCCGCGCTTGATGCCGCGCACATCCTTGCCGGCCGACATCTTCTCGCGACGGAAGCAGGGGGTGTAGGCCACGTGGTAGATGGGCAGGCTGCCCGGCGGCAGTATCTCGTCGCGGTAGAGGTTGGTCACCGGCACCTCGGCCGTGGGGATCAGCCACAGGTCATCCTCTGCGTCGCGGTAGAGGTTCTCGGCGAACTTGGGCAGGTTGCCGGTGCCGAACAGCGTCTGAGCGCGCACGATGTAGGGCGGATAGACCTCGCCGTAGCCGTGATCGTTGATGTGTACGTCCAGCATCCAGGCGATCAGCGCCCGTTGCAGGCGCGCGCCCAGCCCCTTGAGCAGATAGAAGCGGCTGCCGGAGAGTTTGACGCCGCGCTCGAAGTCGAGGATGCCCAGCGCCTCGCCGATCTCCCAGTGGGGCAGTGGCTGAAAGTCGAACTGGGCAGGTTCGCCCCAGGTGCGCACGACGATATTCTCGCTGTCGTCCTTGCCCACCGGCACGCCGGGCAGCGGCAGGTTGGGGATGCGGCTCATGGCGTCGAACAGCTCCTCGTCGACCCGCTTGAGCCGGTCGTCGAACTCCTTGATCTGGTCGCCGACGCGGGCCATCTCCGCCTTGAGCGCGTCAGCCTCGGCGCGCTGGCCCTCGCGCATCAACTGGCCGATGCGCTTGCTCTCGGCGTTGCGCAGCGCCTTGAGCTCCTCTACCTGAGCCAGCAGGCGGCGGCGCTCCTCGTCCAGCGCCAACACCTTGTCCACGGGCGCGTTGGGGTCTTGCACCGCCTGCATCTGCTGTCTGACGAACTCAGGATTCTCACGAATGATCTTGATGTCGAGCATGAAAACGCCTCCTGCATGGGATATACCAGGAATCAAAACGCCCACTCGTCAACCAGGACGAGGGGCGTGCTCGCGGTGCCACCTGGATTCGCTGCTCCCCTCACGGAGAGCGGCCTTGGCGGGTCAGAGACCCAGGCTCAGTATCGCGAGCCACACGCCTGGGCTATACTGGGGGTTGCAGGTTCTGGACTTGCCACCTGCCACCTTTTCCGGCCCGGAACTCGGGAGGGCTTTTCAACTGCGGCTGCTGTTGCCTCGCACCAGCCGGCAACTCTCTGGCAGCTCGCCAGCAGTCTACTCGTCTCCGTCAACGTCAGGATTGTTCAATTGGCGGGAGTATAGCATAGGTCTGGCTAGGTAGTCAAGATGAATGCACTAATCAAACTCAATCTTCCGGTTGCGCATGGCCACGCTCTGCGCCAGGCCGAGGCCGATCATCAGGGTCAGCAGCGAGCTGCCGCCGTAGCTGATGAAAGGCAGGGTGATGCCGGTCACCGGCAGCAGCCCCAGGTTCATGCCGATGCTGACGATGGCCTGAAACATGATCAGGGCGATCACCCCGGCCACCAGCAAACGGCCAAACTGGTCGCGCGCCTGGTCGGCGATGGTGATCAGCCGCCAGAGCACGATGACCAGCAGCACGATCAGGAAAAGCGCGCCCACGAAACCCAGCTCCTCCGCGATGACGCTGAAGATGAAGTCGGCATAGCGCACCCGCAGGAAGTGAAGCTGGCTCTGGCTGCCCTCGCCGAAGCCCTTGCCCAGCACGCCGCCGTTGCCGATGCTGATCAGCGCCTGGGCAATGTTGAAGCTGGCGTCAGGATCGCTGGCCGGGTCCAGGAAGATGTCGATGCGCGTCTTCATGTAGCCTTCCAGGTTGGCGTAGATCACCGGCAGCGCCAGCACGCTGGCCGCCACTGCGCCGGCGATGTAGCCCCAGGGCAGGTCGGCCACGAACAGCATCAGCGCGCCGATCACCAGCAGCACGATGGCGTTGCCCAGGTCGGGCTGCAAATAGATCAAGGCCGCGGGCAGTCCCATCAACGCCAGCGCGCCCAGCACCCACTGCGGCTTGCCGATCTGCTCGTGGCGGCTGGCCAGATATTGGGCGAAGACGATGATGAAGAGCACCTTGCCGAACTCGGCCGGCTGGATGAAGACGATACCGGCGTCGAACCAGCCGGAGGCGCCGCCGCGCACCTGGCCTACTACTGCCACTGCGCCCAGCGCGGCCAGCACGCCCACGTAGATCGGCCATTGCAGGCTGGTCAACAGGCGGTAGTCGAAGGCCGCAATCAACAGGAGCAACAGCAGCCCAATGAGTCCATAGATCGCCTGGCGCAGCGGATAATCCTCGTAGCTTTCCACCCCCTGGGTGGCGCTGTAGACCATGGCAATGCCGAACACCAGCAGCACCAGCGTGGCGCCCAGCAGCACGAAATCGAAACGCCGCAGGTTGAGTCGCATCACTCACCCCCCTCGACGGTGTCGCTCAGCGGCAGGGTGTCGGTGATCAGCGCCTCGATGCCGGGCAGGCTTTCGGTGGGGGTGATGGCCGCGCTGGGCGCGATCTCCAGCGGCTGCGGCGGGTATTTCAGGTTGAAGTAGCCGCGCAGGATCTCCTGGCCGATGGGCAGCGCCACGGCTGATCCTTCGCCGCCGTTGTAGACGAAGACGACGATGGCGATCTCCGGATCCTCGTAGGGCGCGAAGGCGGTGAACCAGGCGTGGGTGGGCAGCCGGTCGTTGGCCTTGAGGGGGATGTCCGGATCGTAGAACTCGGCGGTGCCGGTCTTGCCGGCCACGGTGATCCCCGGCACGGTCAGCGCCTTGGCGGTGCCGTTGGGCGAGTTGACCGCAGCCCACAGCCCCTCGCGCACGATGTCCACCACCTCCGGGTCCACCGGCAGATTGCGAATCAGCTCCGGCCCAAACTCCTCCACCACGTTGCCCTCGGTGTCCACGATCTGCCGCACCAGTTGCGGCCGGTAGAGCGCGCCGCCGTTGGCAATCGCGACGGTGGCGTTGAGCACCTGCATCGGGGTGGACAGGAGCGCGCCCTGGCCGATGGACATGTTGTAGGTGTCGCCGGCCGACCAGGTCTCGGCGTAGGTCAGCCGCTTCCAGCGCGGCGTGGGCACCAGGCCGGGGTTTTCGCCGGGCAGGTCGATGCCCGTCGGCTCGCCGAAGCCGAAGGTGCGGGTGTAGTCCACCAGCTTGTCGATGCCCAGCCCCTCGAAGGTCTTGCGATAGCCGCCTGAGATCTGATAGAAGAAAGTGTCGCAGGAGACGGCCAGCGCCTCGCGCACGGCGACGCGATAGTGACCGGTGCCGTAGCTGTGGATCCAGCAGTAGAAGGGCTGGGCGTAGCGCATGTCGTCGGGGAAGAAGCGGTTATCGACATAGATGATGCCGTCGACGCGGCCATCGAAGCTGTCCCCCAGGCGCGTGGTCTCGTCGATCACCCCCTCTTGCAGGGCGCCGCTGGCCGCGACGATTTTGAACACAGAGCCGGGGGGATAAAGCGCGCTGATGGCGTGGTTGAGCAGCGGCAGGCGCTTGTCGTCGATCAGCGCCTGGTACTCCGCGGCCGTGATGCCGCGCGCGAAGAGGTTGTTGTCGTAGGTGGGCAAGCTGACCATGCCCAGCACTTCGCCGGTCTTCGGGTCCATGGCAATGGCCACGCCCACCTGCGCCTTGGCGGCTTCCAGCCCGCGGGTCAGCGCCTCTTCCATCAACGCTTGCAGCCTGGCATCGAGGGTCAGCACCAGATTGTTGCCTGGCGCGCTGGGGAAGATGTCTCCCACGGTGCGCACCTCGCGGCCGTTGACGTCGACCTCGATGTTGCGCCGGCCATCGCGGCCGCGCAGCGCCTTCTCGAAGGTGGTCTCCAGCCCGGCCAGCCCCACCTGGTCGTTGGAGCGATAGCCTGCTTCGGTGTAGCTGGCGACAAAGGCCTCGGGAATCGGCCCCACGAAGCCGATGAGTTGGGAGGTGAGCGGGCCGGTCAGGTATTCGCGCACCGGAGCGATGCTGAGCTGGATGCCGGGCAGATTGTGGCTCTCCTCGGCCACGGCAAAGGCCGTTTCCGAGCTGACGCGGCCGGCAATGACCACCGGCCGGTAGGCGCCGCCCTGCATGGCGGCATCCACCTGCTCCACCGCTTCGTCGATGCTCAGCCGCTGGCGAAATTCAGGTTGGCCCTGCTGGCCGACGGCGGCCGCCGCGCTCTCCGGGGCCGCCTCGTCGCCGGCGGCGGGGTCGGCCGGCTGGGGAGAAGCCTCCGCCTCGCCAGGCTGCTGATGCACAGGCAGGTCGGCCTCCGAGTCGTCGATGATCTGCTCCAGCCGCTCCAGCAGGGCGCGCATCTGCTCCTCGTCGCTGGGCATGTTGGAGGGAATCGCCACGATGTCAAAGCTGGGCCGGTTGCGCACCAGCAACTGCCCGTTGCGATCGTACATGACACCCCGCTGGCCCCGCACCTCCACCAGGCGGAAACGGTTTTCATCGGCGCGCGCCCGCAGGCCCTGCCCCTGTACGAACTGAATGCGCACCAACTGCGCGATGAAGACAATCCCAACGACAACAATCAATCCACGCAAAATAGCCAGCCGCCCCGAGGGCGGCAACGGTCTCGACAACACAGCCTCACTCCACAGGCAGCCGCTCCTGGCCGGTTACACGGTTGATCCAGGACAACACAGGGTAGACTGCCAACATGACAATCGAGTTATAGACAATCTCCGGCGCCACCAGGCGCAGCAGGGTATCGGACAGCGCAAGCGCGCCGCCGCTCACCAGCAGCAGCGCCAACTGGATGCCGGCTTGCACCACGGTGACGGCCGCGGCCATGCCCAGCGCCAGCCAGATCGACGGACGATAGACCGTCTGGCTGGCCAGGCCGGCCAGATAGGCGGCTGTCAACAGGCCCAGCGTGTAGACGCCGAACCACTGGCTGCTGAGCAGGTCCAGCCAGAGCCCCGCCACCAGCGCCCAGATGACGGCCGAGCGGCCGCCCCGCAGCAGCGCCCAGGCGGTGATCACCATCAGGGTGAGGTTGGGGGAGACGCCGGCCACGCGCAGGACGGGAAGCAGCGAAACCTGCACCAAAGCGGCCAGGCCCAGCGCCAGCACCAGCAGATAGGGCATCATGGCTGCGTCTCAGGGTCAACCTGCGGCGGCGCGCCGAGCTGTTCGCTGGGCGAGACGAAGTTGGTCACCACCAGCACCGTCTCCAAGGTGTCAAAGTCGACGGTGGTGCGCACGATGGCCTGCTGGAACATCTCCACGTCGTTTTGCTCCACCTCGACCACCTGGCCCACGGGGATGCCGATGGGAAAGCGGCCACCTTCGCCGGAGGTGACTACGATGTCGCCCACCAGGATGGGCTGGTCCTGGGGCAGATAGTCCATGATCGGCGACTGGCCGGCGCGGCCGCGCAGAATGCCGCGCAGGCGCGTGTTTTGCAGCATGGTGTTGACGTTGCTGCTGCTGTCGGTGATCAGCAGCACGCGCGCCGCGTTGCTGTAGACCTCAGTCACCCGGCCAACCAGTCCCAGCTCCGTCACCACCGGCATGCCGGCCTCGATGCCGTTGTTGCTGCCGATGTCGATCAGGATCGACTGGACGAGGTTGCCCGGCTCGTTGGCGACGATGCGGCCGACCAGTTGGCCCCCTTTGTAGGTGGTGCTGGGGTGGACATCGCGGAACTGCAACAGGCTGCGCAGCCGCACGTTCTCCGCCTCGATCTCCTTCAGGCGCAGGTTCTCGACGGTCAGTTGGGCGACTGTCTTTTCCAGTTGCTCGGCGCGCTCCCGCAGTGTGGTGGAGTCCTCCACGGCGCCGCTGGCGCTGCGCAGCTCGTTGCCGGCCTCGCGCAGCAGGCGCTGAATGGGCAGCGTCAGGCGCGTCGCCAGATCGCGCGGCGTGTCGATGGGGCGTGTGTTGAGGAGAACGACGGCCGCCGCCAACAGCACGATGACGATGGGCCACCAGCGAATGCGTCGCCGGGCTCGGGGCCGTTGCAGCATAGGCGGGCCTTAGTGAATGGTGCTGCCGCGCTGCATCGAAGCGAGCACCTTGCGCAGGGTGGGCAGCTCTTCCAGAATTGCCTCGGCGCCGCTGGCCACACAGGTCAGCGGCTGGTCGGCCACGCGCACTTTCATCTTGGTTTCGGCGGAGAGCCGGATGTCCAGGCCACGCAGCAAGGCGCCGCCGCCGGAGAGCACCACGCCATCCTGCATCAGGTCAGAGATCAGCTCCGGCGGCGTCTCGTCCACCGCGTCGCGCACCGACTCGACGATGATGTTGACCGACGGGGCCAGCGCCTCGCGCAGCTCGACGCTGGAGACGTCGATGGCCTCAGGCAGGCCGGTGATCAGGTTGCGCCCGCGCAGGGTGACGGTCATCTCCTGCTCCAGCGGGTAGGCGGAGCCGGCCAGGATCTTGGCCTCCTCGGCCATCCGTTCGCCGATCAGCAGATTGTACTTCTGGCGGGCGTACTGGATGATGTCCTCGTCCATCTCGTCGCCGGCCACGCGGATCGAGCGCGCCACCACGATGCCGCCCAGGGCGATCACCGCGACTTCGGTGGTGCCGCCGCCGATGTCCACGATCATGCTGCCCTTGGCTTCGGTGACCTTGAGACCGGCGCCGATGGCTGAGGCCATCGGCTCTTCGACCAGAAAGGCCTCGCGCGCGCCGGCGCTGACCGCGGCATCGTGTACCGCGCGTTTCTCCACCTCGGTGACGCCGCTGGGGATGCCGACCACGACCCGCGGCCGCGGCACGCGCAAGACCATGCGGTCATGCACCTTGCGGATGAAGTAATGGAGCATCTGCTCGGTGGTGTCGAAGTCAGAGATCACGCCGTCGCGCAGCGGGCGGATGGCGATGATGTTGGCCGGGGTGCGGCCCACCATCTCCTTGGCCTCGGCGCCGATGGCGAGTACTTTTTTGGTATTTTTGTCGATAGCGACCACGGAGGGCTCGTTGATGACGATGCCTCTGCCGCGCACATTTACCAGGGTGTTGGCCGTGCCCAGGTCTACGCCGATATCCAGCGAAAAGAGACCCAGAAGCCAGTCGAGCGGTCGAAACACGCTGTCTATCCTGCCTTTGCTCAAAAGTAAAAAGTCAGGTGCAATCGCCTGACTCGCAGAAAAGCGGCTTTAGCTGCCGCGCGGCAGGCATTATACCATCACTCGAACATTTGGCGAAAGATGGAGGAAGGCATGACCAGCAACTCCAAAGAGGCGTTCTCAAATAAAAGATGCTCCATGTGCTCGCGCCCGCCGGCTGTGTGGCAACCGTGGATCGTTGTTTTCGTGAAAGCGTCAAGCCGGACCGGTTCAGCGCCTGTGGATTGCCCGGCTGCGGCACGATGGTGTCGGGTTGGCCGTCTACGAATGGGGCCACGAATGCACGAATGCCACGCGCCGTAATTCGTGCATTCGTGGTGCGCCAGCATTCG
>JACSRL010000222.1 GCA_014879765.1 Anaerolinea sp.
CCGCCTGTTCGAGCAAGGCTACGACATCCCCGAAGTCGCAGCCGTCACCCTGCATGAATCCTGGAACGAACTGAAGCGATACACCCAGCTACGGCCAGAGTCGCTGCATCGGGGTGAGGTGGGTGGGTAGCCCGCATGTGGCAGCGCTACCTGAACCAACGCAGGCGATCCATCACCCCACCGCCTCGATCGAATCCAGTCGGATAGACCACTTGATGGTTGCGCCACTCTGGCCGGTCACCGTCACCGCCAAGCACCCGTCCGTGGTGTCGGCGGTCAGTGCGATGGCCCAGGTCGAAGCGCCGCCGTCTGCATCCACCGGGGTCACCGTGGCCGTCCCGACGATGGCCGTTGCCGCAGCATTGGCGCCGCGCTTGATCGTCACCGCCAAGTCCCAGGACTTCGCGTCTCCGTTGGAGGCCCGGCGTGCGATGGCGTGGCCCTTCAGCCTGTAGGCGCCGTTGTTTGGCAGCGTGATCTGATTGGTTGCTGACGGGCTTCCAGAAGCCGCGGTCAGCGCTCGCGTCGCGCTGGCGTCGGAGGTAACGATGCCGAGGTGGAATCCGGCTCGTTGCATGTCGCCAGCGCCCATCTGACTGGCCGAAGCAAACACGTCCGCTCCCCAAACGCCACGGTCAGTCGCGGCGTTGCCTCCGCCGCGCGAGTATCGCCCACCAAGGGAAACTTGGTTGCCGCCGGTGATGGCGGCGTAGTATCCAGTGATGTTTCCAGAAATACCACCGGCGATGGTGGAGCCTAGGCCCGAGTTAGAATTGCCCTGGCCGCCGCCAATGGTGCCCACGGATGCGCTAATCGCGTTGTTGCTTCCGCCTGCGATGGTGCCGGCGTCTCCCCCGGTGATGCGGCAATACAGGCCGCCGCCCACGGTGCAGTAACTGGTCGCAACGCGGTTGCCGTACCCGCCGCAGATAACCGAGCTATTGCCCTCCGCGACCTCATTGGCATTGTCGCGCTGCATCTGCCAGTCGACCGCGTACTGGCCGCGCTTGTCTCCACCAGCGGCAGAGGCGGTCGGAAGTTGCGCCATGACGGCGCCCGCCCCTTTCGGCTGTATCACAGCGTCTGCGTTCGTGCTGCCGGATGCGACCAGCAACCGCGACGCGTTTACGGTGTTGTTCGGGCTGGAAGTGTTGGTGCTCGGCGTCCATCCGGTAATTGATGCCGCGCCGATAGGCTGGCCGCTCGCCCTCATGTAGACCAGGACGCGCCAGTTCGAGCCGCCCTCGCTGATCGCAATGGCACAGTCGTTAGCCGCCGTGGTGATATTCGCCGCGCCGGGAAGAATCAGACTGGTCGCGTTGTGCGTGAGCGTTCCAGCACCGGCAAACCGGATATATCGAATCTGGCCCGCCGTGCCAGTCCCGAAGCTGGTGATCGTCGTGGTGCCGGTCAGGTGGACGAAGTTGCCGGTTGCAGCGCCGATGGGCGTGGTTGCAGCACGCGCGATGTCTGTGCCCTTGGAGAAGTCCACAAGGTTGGCGAACAGCGCCTTGGTCGCTGGGTCGAACGTGAATGCTGAATCCCCGCCAAATGCTCCGGCGTCGTTGTACTGCACCTGTCCAGACGACCCGCCGGGTGAGCCACCACCGCCAGAAGGCGCAGTTGGCTCCCACTTGCCTGCCGAGCTGTTCCAGGTCAGCGCATGTCCGTCCGTAGGAGCGCTGGCGTCCACGTCGGACAGGTCATCAAGTGCCAGCGACACCGCGCCGGTATGGCCGTTGACGGAATCGACGCCGCCTCCGGACTCTGGCTGCTGCACCGTCACCACCACCGGGTCACCATCTCCGAAACTCCCCGCGCTTCCGGTCAGCGTGACAGCAAGTTTCACGTACCCACTGCTGTAGGTGACCGACGTGATCGACCACCATTGCCACACGTCGAGGTCATCCGGATTGTGCAGATACAGGTGGGCACCAACATCCAGCGTCGGCCACAGAGCGCTGTGATCCTCGCTGTCATCGTCCACGTCGCTCATGAAAAGATTGGTGGCGCTGGCCTGGGTCGCATGGTCCCAGCGCAGCTTGGCGGAACCCGGATCGGCGTCTGCCGTGGAGGCCGTGTCGGCAGCATAGGCCGCCAGCGACAGCGCAATGCCTCCACGCGGCAGCATGCCAAGGTGGGAGAGCGGCAGGCGCGCGTTTGTGGATTGCCCAGTCACAATCGCCGTCATCCACCAGGGGAGAAGCGGGCCGGGACGATCAAGGGATGGAATCTTTGCCATGTGTTACCCCATCAGAAGGATGATGCTGTTGTTTTGCTGCTGCAGCGCCGAACCGGACTGCAACTCCCACGGAACGCCAGGCGTCACCGTGTAATCGAACTCGCGCACATGGCGCTGCCAACTGCCAAGCCCGTCGCGCTCGCTTTCAAGTTCTACGCGGGCGCGACCATCGGCGGTGTAGGTGTAGGCCGCAGACGTCCCGGAAATGCCTGACTCGCTGTGCTGTAGCACGCCATCCAGGTACCAAGAGACTGCATAGGTTGTGCCGGCCTCTGGCCCGATGCCGGCCACGCCGTGGTCAATCAGCTGGTCGGCCTGCTGCAGCCGATCTCGATGGACCCACCCGAGGGTGAGCAACCCACTCAAGTAAGCCGGCGCCGGGCTCCCGTTAACCAACACCCCACCCGGAGGATAGGGGCGCGCTTGCCGGTGATCGAACGTGACGACGATATTGGCCGCCGCCGAGACCGGCAGTTGCTGGCTACCTGTGTTGGTCAGAAGCCGGACATCAACAACCTCGCCCTCTGCGTACTCCGTCGCATCCCCGGCAAACTCATCGTCATAGAACCAGATCCGCTCGCCTGCGCTGTGCGGAACCGGCACGGTGTCTGCACAGCCGCGCCCAAGCAACAGCGGGGCCACGCCATCGACCCGGCAGATTTCACCGCCCCACAGTGCGGCCTGCCCAATACGCACGCGATCCATCCCGACGGCGTCTGTCAGCGTGAATGGTCCGCCTTCCAGCCCGGCCACTTCTACCACGCGCCCAGTCGGGCACCAGCTCCCGTTTCCGGACCGCGTGAACTCACCACCCGCTTCGCGGACCACCATCGTGAAATCGCGGCTGTTTGCCGGATCCTTGGCCGCCGCCATCAAATAGCCGGCGCCAGACGGAAGGAAGCTCAGATCCGCTCGCGTCATCCGCTGTGCCAGCTCGACGTAAGGCGCCTCGAAGGCCACTTGTGCATCAATCGCCAGCGGCGTCTGCGATGGCCGCGTATCCACACCTGTTTCGACTTCCACGTAGGTGGTGGCGGGCAGGCTGTAGATGTCCTGGGACGCCTTGAGGGTGATGGCGCCACTGCGCAGGGTTCCCGCGCCCACCTCACCCACCAGGCACACCATGTCAGCGATCCCCCGCTTGACGGATTGCAGGCGGAAGTACTGGTTGGGCCTCCAGCCGAACGTGTGCCGGGTGGTCGCAAGCTCAAATGCGCGAGTTGGCGTCGACCGCGCACGCAGTTCCATCTCGGCCTTGCGAAGAGCCAAGCTTGCCGTGGGGATTTCCGGGCATTCCACAACCATGTGGTTCTCGCCAAAGCGCCGTATCAGGCCCAAGGCCCTGACGGCTGGCGTGACCATCTCCTCTTTGCGCTCGGGGTCGAAGTACTTGACTGCCACGCTGTTGACCGCGCCATCGAGCGTGGATGGCTTCTCGTTGAAGCTGAGGATGTCATCGTCGGTGAGCACCGGCAGAGCGTCTTTGTCGTAGTCACCGCGCGCCAGGTCCAGATACCACTGCCCATCTGAAAGGCTTCGGCTAAAACTTCCACCGATCAGACGTGCAATTCTCTCAATAAACTCATTCGGCGACTCTTTCGAGGGATCGATGCTTGTGCACGCACCGAAGCCCTCAGCATATAGTAGATCGGCAGCACTACGAATGCTCTGATCGTTGATGCTTCCTCTCGAACTCCGCCCGTGCTCGCCATCGGTGTGAACGTAGTAGATTGCGTGAGCAGGGTTAATCGCCAAGCAGCTGTCACCCACCGAAGATCTACGCACCTCAATGTGCCGGTCAACCGTAACTGCCGCCGCTGCGAAGTACCCACCACCGGAAGGCCACTGTGAGCAGCTGTGGTTGACTTCCAACTCGCCAGGATCAAACGGTGGGCTGGCATCACCATCCCATACCCCAGGGAGGAGCCTGTAGAACCCAGGGCGGATATACCCGCCGCCGTCTGGGAATGGCAGCATGTCAAGACCAAGACCCGTCCAGTACTTCCGGTCCAAGCCGGGGGACATGCCAAGCCATGCTAGGTTCGTGCACAGCCTATTCCCGAGGCCATCATCCCCGGCAACAGATACCCACCCAAGTTGAGCCATTGAGTGCCGGTTGAAATGCAAGACCAAGGACGGGGAATCCCCAGGCGAAATATCGAACACTCTATTGATCTTCCACCCGTCGAATGACCAGCCGATCTGGGATGAAAAGTCTTCCTCCACCACTCCGTCTACGAAAGAATCTGATATTGCCTCGGCAAGCGACGTTCTCCATAGCCCATGATCACCGGCAATCGACCATCGTCGATACTCATGCACGTTCTGCTCGTTCCTCGGGTCGTTCCCATCTACCCATGGCGACAGAACGACAGACCTCCCTTGCATCAGGATCTCCGCCTTCTCCGGATACCAGCACCCCGGCTCGTCCCAGCCTTCCTTGATCTTCCGGATCTTGTGGCTCGCCTTTTGCGGGTACGGGCTCATGGCGCCATAGCGGCCGCCCTTGAAGGCCACGGTGGCCATGCCACGCCAGGCCACCGTTTGCGGGCCGAAGGCGGACACCAGGTAGGTGTTCGGCTCCTGGTCGGCGGTGCCGAACATCACATCGACGTCGCCGACGATTCCGCCCTGGTCCTTCTCGCCGCCGAACAGGTTGGGGGCGTTGATGCTGATGGTGCCGCTGGAGGTCAACTCACCCGACCATGCGGTGCGGTCGCCGCCGCGGAACTCCAGATAGGCGTCGATGGGGCCGCGCCCCAGCCCCGAATGGAACGCGGGCCGGTAGTGGAAGCCGACGGTCGTGCCGCTGCCCTTACCCATCGATCGCCCCCGCTTCGCACTTGCGTGCCCAGGCCACCAGCGCCAGCGCCAGGCCGTCGCCGGTTTCTTCCAGACGCTCGGCCTCGATGCCGTCGCGCACAAACGCTTTCCAGTCCAGCCCGTGGCGATCGAAGAACGCCCGCGCTCCGCTGCGGCAGAAGCCGGGGCGGCGCGTGTAGCCTGGGATCGTGAACAGGTGCCGCAGCGTGACGATCACTTCTTGCCTCCCTTCGAGCGGATCCTGTCCGTGCCCATCATCTTCCACGCCAGGATGAACTCGTCCTCCACCCACACCGTGCCGAAGTGGTCTTTCACCGCCTGGCCGTCCTGCGTGCTGGGGGCCTTGCCGGCCTGAGGCTTCTGCTCCTCCACCTTGGGGCGCATGGCGTAGCTGATGATGGCGCTCACGATGGCGATGATCAGCTGCACCACCCACCAGTAGATGGCCTTGGCGGGCTCTCCGGGCGACGGCGGCACCAGGGCGACCATGGCCATGCGGATCAGCTGGATGATCACCACAAGCGCGGCGAAGGCCAGCACGCCCATCTGCGCCTGGGCCCCGGCGGGCGTGTCCAGCCACCAGTAGCGCAGGCGCCAGGACCAGACGTAGTGCAGGCGGCGGGCGCGCGTGATCAGCCCCATGACATCGATACTCCATCCAGCGGGTTCTTGACCGGCTTGTAGATTGCACCGCCGTAGTGCAGCTCGGGGTCCGGCCGCAGGGCTGCGCAGGCGGCCCAGTTGCCGGCACAGCCGGGCAGCGCCGACACCTCGCGCCCCGCCTGCAGCCCGGCGCCGGAATACAGCACGTCCACGGTGTCGCCGTCGTGGCCCATGATCGGGCGCTCTTCCACAACGCCATCGTCCCGGGTCCAGTAGATCGTGCCGCCGCGCAGGCTGAACGCGGAGCCGGCAAACTCGGCCACCTCCACCGCCAGGCCCGTCACCGAGGTGATCTCGCCTTCCACCCGCACGGTCTCCGGGTCCAGATTGCAGCCGCGGATGCCGGTGGAGTAAACCGTTTTCCAGCAGGCGCGCTGGAACTTGGCGCCCTGGTTGCGCGCCTCGCCGCCGTGGCCCGGATCGCAGCTGAGGGTGACGCCGGTATCGGTGAACTCCGGCCCCACCACCTCGCCCATCCACTGCACCACCGGCGGATCGGTGTCGCCGTAGTGGGTGGCCAGGCAGGTGACGGTGACCGGGTCGCTGGGGATGTACGGCCGCCACACGTCGCCCAGCGACTGCGTGGGCGGAAACTCGGTGGCCGCCGGGTTGAGCACGTAGGGGAACGTGATCTTGATGGTGTTCTTGGCGCGCTCGGCGGTCTGCTCGATCTCGGTGCGGGCGATGTTGGCGGCCAGGTAGGTGTTGGAACCCACCACCACATCGCGGTCGCCGCCGGCAAACCGCCAGATCAGGCCCTGCCGCTGGAAAATGAACAGGTGGACCGGGCGACCGCTGAAGCGGCTGCGCTCCAGCAGGTCAAAGCTCATGGTCGAGCTCCCTCCAGGTAAGTTCGCACTGCATGGCGGTGCGGTCGACGTAGCGCAGCAAGTTGGTGTCGCTGTCCTGCACGCTCAGGGTGAGGAAGCTGACCATCTGCACCTGGGCGGCGGTGAAGGCCGGCAGGGCGGCGCCCAGGGTGATCCTGTCCACGGAGTCCGACTGTGCGGTCACGGCACTGATGCGCCGGTACAGGACGGTGCCGTCGGCCAGGGCGATGCGCAGGTCGCGGTGGTTGGGCTCGATGGGTCGGCCCGACAGCAGGGGGCCGGCCACGTCCAAGGTGGTGGCGCTGGCGGACACGTTGGCCACCACGCGCAGGTCGTGCGCCCAGCTGGGCACCCAGGCCGGCGACCAGCGCCCGGCCAGGGCGAACAGGGCGGCGCGGAATGCGGCCACCTCGGCGGCGGTGGTGGCGGCGTGCTGCATGGTGGTGCGGCCCATGGCCACGCCGGCCAGATCGGCGACGAACACCGGGCCCACCTCGATGTCGGACTGGTGGATCTTCCGCTCGGGCACCCACAGCGGGTCGGCGGTCCACACGGGCGGGAAGCCGTCGAACACCGGGTAGCCGCGATAGGTGGTGGCTGGCGGCACCGGGTCGGTGTCCAGCGGCTCGTCCAGGCGGAAGCGGATGGGCACCAGGGCCGTGTCATCGGAGGTGAATCGGCCCACCTGCGGGGTCTCGGCCAGGTGGGCGCGGCGCACGGGCACCACTTCGGTGCCGGCGGGCCAGTCGAAGGTCAGGCCATCGGCCAGGGTGATCGCGTTGGCGGCCACGGCGGCGACCTCGCACAGCTCGTGGCGGCGGGCATCGGGCCCGAGTACCATGGCATGGCCGCCCACCACGAACCGCCGCGCACCGGCGCCCGTGACGGCCAGCACGGTGTCTGTGGCGGCCGCGGCGGTGTCCAGGGCAGCCGCATCGATGGACACCGGCGCCCACCAGCTGGCGGCGCCGTGGGCGCGCAGCAGCACTTCCATCCAGCGGCGGCGGGCGCCAGATTCCAGCGCGGAGAACGCCAGGAACGTGCGCGGCGACTGCCGCAGCCGGCGGTGCTGGGTGCCGCCGGTCGGCGCCTGCATGACGTCGGTCAGCCACGCCACCTCCTCGGTGTAGTCGCCGCCTCGGTCCAGCGTCCAGGGCACCGGGTCAGCCATTGAGCGCGCCCCGGTTGCGGCGGGCATGGTTGACGACGACCTTCTCACCGGCTGCGCCGGACATGGCGTTGGCCAGCTCGTCCTCGCTGAACACGATGATGTTGCGGATGGGGGCGGCGGCG
>JACSRL010000285.1 GCA_014879765.1 Anaerolinea sp.
TTGCTGGTCATGATCACCACCGTGTTCTTGAAGTCCACGGTGCGGCCATGGCCGTCGGTCAGGCGGCCGTCGTCCAGCACCTGCAAGAGGGTGTTGAAGACCTCAGGGTGCGCCTTCTCGATCTCGTCGAAGAGCACCACCGAGTAGGGCTTGCGCCGCACCGCCTCGGTGAGCTGGCCCCCCTCCTCGTAGCCCACGTAGCCGGGGGGCGCGCCCACCAGCCGGCTGACGGTGTGCCGCTCCTGATACTCGCTCATGTCGATGCGCACCATGGCCTGCTCGTCGTCGAAGAGGAACTCGGCCAGGGCGCGCGCCAGCTCGGTCTTGCCGACGCCCGTGGGGCCCAGGAAGATGAAGCTGCCGATGGGCCGGTTGGGATCTTGCAGGCCGGCGCGGGCGCGGCGCACCGCGTTGGCCACGGCGCGAATCGCATCGTCCTGGCCCACCACGCGGCGGTGCAGGTTCTCCTCCATGTGCAGCAGCTTCTGCACCTCGCCCTCCAGCAGCTTGCTGACCGGGATGCCGGTCCAGCGGGCCACGATGTCGGCGATGTCCTCGGCGTCCACCTCTTCCTTGAGCAACATGCCGCTGGCCTGCATCTCAGCCAGTTGCTGCTCCAGCCGGGCCAGCTCCGTCTCCTGCTGGCGCAACTGGCCATATTGCAGCTCGCTGGCCCGCTGCCAGTTCTGCTGGCGCTGGGCCTGCTCCACCTGGAAGCGGGTGCGCTCGATCTCCTCCTTGAGCTGGGCGGTGCGCTGGATCACCTGGCGCTCGCCGTCCAGCCGCGCCTCCAGGGCGTGGCGCTGCTCGCCCAGATCGGCCAGCTCGCGCTCGATCAGCTCCAGCCGCTCCTTGCTGGCCTTGTCCTTCTCGCGCCGCAGCGCCTCGCGCTCGATCTCCAGTTGCATGGCCTTGCGCTTGATCTCGTCCAGCTCGGCCGGGTCGCTGGTGATCTCCATGCGCAGCCGGCTGGCGGCCTCGTCGATCAGGTCGATGGCCTTGTCGGGCAGGAAGCGGTCGGCGATGTAGCGCTGCGACAGGGTGGCCGCGGCGATGACGGCCGGGTCGGTGATGCGCACGTTGTGATGCACCTCGTAGCGCTCCTTCAGCCCGCGCAGGATCGAGATGGTGTCCTCCACCGAGGGCTCGTCGATCAGCACCGGCTGGAAGCGCCGCTCCAGGGCCGCGTCCTTCTCGATGTATTTGCGGTATTCATCCAGCGTGGTGGCGCCGATGGTGTGCAGCTCGCCGCGGGCCAGCAGCGGCTTGAGCATGTTGCCCGCGTCCAGCGCGCCCTCGGCCGCGCCCGCGCCGATCACCGTGTGCAGCTCGTCGATGAAGAGGATCACCTGGCCATCGCTTTCGGTGACCTCCTTGAGCACCGCCTTGAGCCGCTCCTCGAATTCGCCGCGGAACTTGGCGCCCGCCACCAGGCTGCCCATGTCCAGCGCCACGATGCGCTTGTCGTGCAGGCCGGTGGGCACGTCGCCGCGCACGATGCGCAGCGCCAGCCCTTCGGCGATGGCGGTCTTGCCCACGCCCGGCTCGCCGATCAGCACCGGGTTGTTCTTGGTGCGCCGGCTGAGGATCTGGATCACGCGGCGGATCTCCTCGTCGCGGCCGATCACCGGGTCCAGCTTGCCCTTGCGCGCCAGCTCGGTCAGGTCGCGGCCATATTTTTGCAGCGCCTGGTAGGTGGTTTCCGGGTTCTGGCTGGTGACCCGCTGGCTGCCGCGAATGGCTTGCAGCGCGTGCAGGATGGCGTCGCGGCTGACGCCGGCCGCGGCCAGCAGGCGCTGCGCGGCCTGGCCTTCTTTGCCAGCCAGCGCCAGCAGCAGGTGCTCGGTGCTGACGTAGTCGTCCTTCATCGCCTCAGCCTCGGCCTGGGCGGCCTGCAAGACGCGCTGCGCGGCCTGGCTGGCGCCGACCTGGGCCGCGCCGCCGTAGACCTTGGGCCGGCGGCTGAGCTCCGCCTCCACCTGGGCGACCAACTGGCCGGGGTTGCGTCCCAGTCCCAGCACGATCTGCGGCGCGACGCCGTCGGTCTGCTGCAAAAGGGCCAGCAGCAGGTGCTCCGGCTCGACCTGGGCGTGGTTGGCGCCTTCGGCCAGCGATTGGGCCTCGAAAATAGCTTCTTGGGCTTTTTGGGTGAATTTGTCCAGTCTCATAATGCTTTTATCCTCTATCGGCTCGGTTGGCCCCTGTCGGGGTGCTGCGCAAAGACCGGTCTGAGCGGCGGACAGTCTCGACGGCGAGACAAAGACCTGGTTCCTAATGCCAAGCCTGAGCAGCTACAAGGTGTTTTTATTGTCATCATATCAGAACAATGTGAGAAATTCACTAGCGCAATGTTAGCGTTTCGTTTGAAAACCGGCGCTGCTGGCTCTTGACTTTATGGCAAGCATCGGTACAATAGACAGAAACTATTACCATAACGAGATGCTGCCTTCGCACCCCTATCATGCCCAACACTGCCGCCAGCCAGCATCCTACAAAGGGATCCAGCCATGCAAGCACAAGTTGATGAATTCTTGGATTACCTGGCCGCTGAAAAAGGCTATTCAGACAACACGCTGGCTGCCTATCGCAACGACCTGGGCCAGTTCACCCAATATCTGGTCAACCAGACCGACGCCGCGCGCTGGGATGAGATCAGCAAAAGCCAGATCGTCGACTATATCCTGCACATGAAGGAGCTGGAGTACGCTTCTTCGACGGTTGCGCGCAAGGTCGCCGCCGTCAAGTCCTTTTTTCACTACCTGCGCGATGAAGGGGTGATCGAAAACGATCCCACCCTGTCGCTGGAGTCCCCCAAGGTCAAGAAACACCTGCCCAAGGCCATCTCAGAGGAGGATGTGGAGCGGCTGCTGGCCGAGCCGACCAGGTCGGACTCCCCCAAGGCGCTGCGCGACAGCGCGCTGCTGGAGGTGCTCTACGCCACCGGCATGAGAGTCACCGAGCTGGTCTCGCTCAACGTGGAGGATGTGGATCTGCAGGCCGGCACGGTCTATTGCCTGGGCAAGGGGGACCGCGAGCGCGTCGTGCCGATCTACGACCAGGCTAGCCTGATCCTGGGACGCTATCTGAACGAGGGCCGGCCCTATCTGCTGCGTGATGCCAGTGAGACAGCGCTTTTCCTCAACCATCGCGGCGAGCGGCTGACCCGCCAGGGCCTCTGGCTGATCATCAAGCACTACGTGGACGCCATCGGCATCGAGAGCGAGGTGACGCCGCACACCCTGCGCCACTCCTTCGCCACCCACATGCTGCACGGCGGCGCCAAGCTGCGCGATGTGCAGAAGCTGCTGGGCCACGCCAATATCTCCACCACCCAGGTCTACACCCAGGTGACGCGCGATCACCTGCGTGAGGCCTACAACGAAGCACACCCGAGGGCTTAGCCGTGGAAACCATCCCAACCCGCCAGCATTTCGCCGAAGCCGCCGCCGCCATCCGCCAGGCCACCTCGTTGCAGCCCAAGATCGCCATCGTGTTGGGATCAGGGCTGAGCGGGCTGGCCGATGCGGTGCAGCAGGCTGTCTCCATCGACTATCGCGACATTCCCCATTTCCCCATCTCCACCATTCCCGGCCACCAGGGCCGGCTGGTGCTGGGGGAGCTGGAGGGGCAGCCGGTAGCGGTGATGCAGGGCCGCACCCACTACTACGAAGGCTACTCCATCCATCAGGTGACGCTGCCGATCCGCGTGCTGCGCCTGCTGGGGGTCGAGACGCTGATTCTGACCAACGCAGCCGGCGGGCTGAACAAGAACTTTCACACCGGCGACCTGATGCTGATCGTCGACCACGTCAACATGGTGGGCATGGCCGGCATCAACCCGCTGCGCGGCCCCAACGATCCGGAGCTGGGCCCGCGCTTCCTGGACATGTCCAAGGCCTATGACCGCGGGCTGCGCCAACTGGCCTTGCAGGTCGCGGCGGCCGAGGGCATCCCCATGCACCAGGGTGTCTACGTGGGGCTGGCCGGGCCGACTTTCGAGACGCCGGCCGAGATCCGTTTCTTGCGTCTGATGGGCGGCGACACGGTGGGCATGTCCACCACCTCGGAGACGGTGACCGCGCACCACGGCGGCATGCGGGTGCTGGGCATCTCCGGCGTCAGCAATGTGGCCATCGACCAGGTGGACAGCCAGAGCGAGGCCAGCCACGAGGAGGTGCTGGAGGCCGGCGCGCTGCTGACCCCGCGCATGACGGCCGTGATCCGGGGAGTTCTCAGGCAACTGTGAACTTCTCTCAGGCAGAAAACGTGGTATAATAGCCAGGTCAAACCAACGATCTGGACGAACAGTAACCGAGACTGATGCCCGGCGTGATGCACGGGCATTCGTTTCGTTTTGAGGCAATGACACCGCATGGCGGTCTTGGTCAGGATTATCAGCAACAACGCAACCTGGATCTATCTCGCCTGCCTGCTGGCGGCGCTGTATCTGCTGCGTTCGGCGCTGTTGGCGCGCCGCGAGCGCCAGCAGGCGGCCTTTCAGTTGGAGCGCGAGACGGCCCTCAACCGCACCCACTCCACGCTGCGCTGGGCCATCCTTCTGATGGTTGTCATGGGGCTGACCTATTTCGTGGCCAACACGCTGGCGGTGGCGGTGGAGCCGATCATCGCCGAGGCAGATCCCACGCCGACGCCGGTCTTTTTGCTGGACACGCCCACGCCCACGCCTGAGGCGACCCTGCCGCCCACGGAGACGCCGACCATCACCCCCACGCCGCGGCCGCGCGCCACGCCGCGACCGGTGGAAACGCCCACGCCGGCCCTGCCCCCTACCCCGGCTGCGCCGGCTGTCGTGGCGCCTTCCTGCCCCGATAGCCGCGCGGTGATCATCGAACCGGGGATGGGCCAGCGCGTCAACGGTCCCGTCGGGCTGATCGGCACCGCGCAGAGTGAGAACTTCGAATATTTCAAGATCGAGTTCAAGGCGGCCGGCGCGCCGGGCGACTACAGCTTCTATCTCAAGCGCGACACCCCGGTGATCAATGGCCCGTTGGGCACGTGGAATCCCGCCGGCTTGCCCCCCGGCGACTACCAACTGCGCCTGGTCACTGTCGATGTCACCGGCAATTTTGGCCAATGCACGGTGCAGGTCACCGTAGGCGGATAGACTGAAGGAGAAGAGAGCTTGAACGAGTCACGCAACAATAACCTGGTGTGGTGGATTCTGGGCGGGCTGGTGGTGCTGCTGTGTTGCTGCCTGCTCTTTGCGGTCGCGGCCGGCGGCATGGTCTACGGGCTGTTGGGCCCGGCCGCCAGCCAGCAGTGGCCGGGGGATGTGACCGCCGATGGCGGTCTGTTCGACCCCGATTTGGCCGCCACGCCCGGGCCTGATCTCCTGGCGACGCCCGATTCGACGCAGCAGAACGGCCGGCCCACGGCCACCCCTGCCGATAAGCCGGCGCCGGAATCCGGCTCGTCGCTGCCCACGCCGGCGCTGAGCGAATTCCTGACCGAGCAGCAGTTGCGCGATGTGGTGGTGCCCCCGCGCGATCTGCGCATGCTGGCCCAGGGGCTGCGCGCGACCGGCCCCATCCCCGAAGTGGTGCGCGACACGGCCCCGGTCTACCGCGTGGGCGATGTGGAGAGCTTCTGGATCAGCAACGAGGACACCGGCGAGAACAAGCAGATCCGCGCTGAGCTGGCCTACATGAACGATGTGCTCTACATGTGGGTGGAGCAGGGCGCGCGCTACAGCCAAAGTGACCTGCGCCGCGCGGCCGACCGCTTCGCCGCTGAAACCTACCCCACCAACCGTGATTTCTTCGGCAGCGAATGGTCGCCCGGCATCGACAGCGACCCGCGGCTGCACATCCTGCATTCAGAGCAGTTGGGCAGCAGCATCGCCGGCTATTTCAGCGGCGCAGATGAGGTCAGCAGCTTGGCCCAGCCCTTCTCCAACCAGCGGGAGATGTTCTACATCAACATCGACAACACCGAACCCAACAGCGAGTTCTACAACGGCGTGCTGGCGCATGAGTTCCAGCACATGATCCACTGGTATCAGGACAAGAACGAGACCACCTGGGTCAACGAGGGGCTGAGCGAGCTGGCCATGCAACTCAACGGCTATGACACCGGCGGCGCTGATTTCGTCTTCAGCCAACTGCCCGACACGCAGCTCAACGCCTGGAGCGACGACCCCAACGGGCGCACCGAGCACTACGGCGCAGCCTACCTGTTCATGGCCTATTTCCTGGAGCGATTTGGCAACGAGCTGATGCAGGCAGTGATCGCCGACGACGCCAACGGCATCGACGGCTTTGACAACGCGCTTAGCGCCGCCGGAACGGGCCTGACCTTCGATGAGGTGTTCGCCGATTGGGTGGTGGCCAATCTGCTGGACAATCCCAGCCTGGCCGATGGCCAGTATGGCTACCAGGATCTGGATCCGACCTCCATGCAGCGCGATCTGTCCCTGCGCCGCTTCCCGGCGCAGATCGAGAGCGATGTCAGCCAGTACGGCACGGACTACGTGGAACTGCGCGGCTCCGGCGACCTGGCCATCGACTTCCGTGGCGCTACCACTACCCGCCTGGCATCACACCAGCCGCACAGCGGGCAATTTGCCTGGTGGGCCAACCGCGAGGATGACTCCGACGCGCGCCTGACCCACAGCTTCGACCTGAGCGGCGTGGATGCGGCCACCCTCAACTTCTGGACCTGGTACGACATCGAGTACGACTGGGACTATGGCTACGTGATGGCCTCCGTCGACGATGGAGTGACCTGGACCATTCTGCGCAGCGAGAACATGGTGGACAGCAACCCCAACGGCAACAGCTTCGGCTGGGCGTTCACTGGCTGTTCCGGCCGCCCCGACATCACCGAGCCGGGCCAGACCTGCCGCGCCGAGTGGATCGAGCAGACGGTGGATCTGAGCCCCTTTGCCGGCAACAGCGAGGTGCTGGTCCGCTTCGAGTACATCACCGACGACGCGGTGACCTATCCCGGCATGTTCATCGACGATGTGAGCGTCCCCGAGATCGGCTTCATGGATGACATGGAGAACGGCGTGGGCGACTGGCTCAGCGAGGGCTGGATCCTGACCGACAACCTGCTGCGCCAAAGCTGGCTCTTGCAGCTCATCGAGCTGGAGGATGGCCAGGACCCGGTGATCACCCGCATCCCCGTGGACGAGAACGGCGTCGCCCAGTGGCTGGTGCAGGGCCTGGGCCGCAGCAAGAACGCCATCCTGGCCATCAGCGGCCTGGCGCCGGAGACCACGGAGAAGGCGCTGTATGAGTTCACCGTTACGGAGCAGTGATGCGTGAAACGTGAAACGTGATGCGTGAAACGTGATGCGTGATGCGTGATGCGTGTGATGCGTGAAACGTGATGCGTGATGCGTGATGCGTGAAACGTGATGCGTGATGCGTGTGATGCGTGAAACGTGATGCGTGATGCGTGATGCGTGTGATGCGTGAAACGTGATGCGTGAAACGTGATGCGTGATGCGTGAAACGCGGGCAGGTGGCGCAGAGCCGGTGCAGACGCTTCGCTGTCTGAGCATGAGACGACACTTCCTCAAGGCTTGACAGACATGCTCCCAGCGCCTGAGGGCGCTTCGCTGTCTGAGCATGAGACGACCCTTCGTCAGGGGCTTGACAGACATGCTCCCAGCGCCTGAGGGCGCTTCGTAGGTTCAGCCAGGGATTTCCAATCCCTGGCGCAACAAACGCCAAACAAAACAAGGCCGGCTTTGTCCTCACGACAAAGCCGGCCTTGTCCATGTTTCACCGCTCACAACTCACCGCTCACCGCTCACTGCATCACGCATCACGCATCACGTTTCACGCATCACGCATCACGCATCACGTTTCACGCATCACA
>JACSRL010000863.1 GCA_014879765.1 Anaerolinea sp.
TGTCCAAAATCAACTTGGTGCTCTGGCCGGTCTCCGACCGAGCCAACCCGCGATGTTATTTCTTGACAGCTACTTAGTTTGTTCGACGGCTTCGCCAATAATCGCGCGCCCGTCTTGCACATTGCCAGATCGATCAGGAAAACCAGGAGCAATCCATGACAACAAACAACTTCTCACCCGCTACCGTTGGCTGGGTGGCAATTGCAACAGGAGCCTCGTCCATTCTTGCAGTGATATGCCTCGCCCTGATGTTTACGGTGAATCAATCCTTTGGCACGGCCAATGATGTTCTCAACGGCATTGTCGGAATCTCAAGCGTGATTCTGGCATGGATGTTGTACGCTGAACATCGTGCCAGGTCACCGCTCCTCAGTCAAGTTGCCCTTGTCCTTGCCCTGCTGGGTGCGATTTTCGTCGTGATTGGTTCCATATTGGTCATCTTCAAGGTCACGGGCTTTGTCCTGGCCGGGTTTTATACCAGTGTGGGAAATGCCTTGATCGGCTGTTGGCTGGTGGCATTTTGTTACTCGATGCAGCGCGGCGATGGATTCCCCAACAACCTGATCACATTGGGGATGGTGGTTGGTGTGCTCATGGCGATGGGATTCCTGGTCATTCCTGGGATAGTTGCTGGAATTGACTCCATGGAATCCTTGCCATGGTATCTAACCCTTGGGGTTGTGGGATTCTTGGCAACCTACTTGCTGTATCCTGTCTGGACGATTGGACTGGGACGAAATCTTCTGCTCAAATGAAGCGACCATTGACGCGCGCCGATGGGCAGCCATTTGGCAGTTGACCGTACCCCCAAGCCGCGCTATACTCGGATCATCCATCGGTTCAGGAAATCGGCGCGATGAGTGAAATCTCAGTTCCAGCGAGCGCAGAGAGCCGCGCGGACGCGCACCGCGTGGCACGGCCGCGTCCGCGTTGGCTGGCGCTGGCGCACGCGGTCTGGCTGATTTGCGCCGCGCTGGCGCTCCTCATGCTCCTGGCGGCGATTCCGCTGGGCTACGTGCGTCTCTGGAGCGGCGCGGGTTTGCGGGTCGCGATCGATGCGCCCGCCTGGTACATCGCGGGCATCAGTGTGGCGCAGGGCGTCGTGTCGTTTGCCACCGCGTTGGTCTCGCTGGCGCTCGCCGGCGTTATCTTCTGGAAGCGACGCGATGACCGCGGCGCGCTGCTGGTTTCCTTCTACCTGCTGGGCTACGGGGTCATCCTGGCCGGACCGCTTGAGGCGCTCGCCGGCTTTCCCCCTTTGTTTCCCGGCGCGTCCACAGCCACCGCGACGCTGATTCCCGTCAAGCTGATTGTTGCCCTTCAATCCGCGATCTTCATCCCGACCATGTGGCTGATGTACCTTTTCCCCAACGGACAGTTTGTCCCGCGCTGGACACGGTTCGCCGCCTTGATGGTCGCGCTGATCGCGCCGCTCTTTGTCTATGCCTCGGCCTATGAATGGCTGCCAACCACCACATGGCTGACGTGGTTCGTGTTCACGGCGGTGCTGGGTCTGATGGGCGTCGGGGTGTACGCTCAAATCCATCGCTACCGCCGCGTTGCCACGCCCATGGAACGCCAACAGACCAAGTGGGTGGTCTTTGGCCTGGCGCTCACCGTTTTCGTCATCGGCCTGGATCAGATCCCGTACACCATGATTTCACAGATTCCTGTCGGCGCAGCGCATCCCTGGTGGGCGCCGCTGACGGGCTTGATTTGGTGGCTGTCGCTGGTGATCATACCCTTTTCGTTCGCCATCGCGGTCCTGGGCTATCGCCTGTGGGACATCGATCTGCTCATCAACCGCGCGCTGGTCTACGGCGCGCTGACAGCCCTGGTCGTCGGTGTTTTCGTTTTGGTGGTGGCGTCGATGGGTGCGCTTTTCCAGACCAGCGGCGAATTCTTCATCTCGCTGCTGGCAACCGCTCTGATCGCGGTTCTGTTTCAACCGCTGCGCGAGCGTGTGCAGCGCGGCGTCAACCGCCTGATGTACGGCGAACGCGACGATCCTTATCGCGTTTTGACGCGTCTCGGCGTTCAACTTGAGAGCACGATGCAGCCTGCGGCCGCCCTGACGCAGACGGTGGAAACGGTGGCCGCCGCGCTCAAACTGCCCTATGTGGCCATCGCCCTCAAGCAGGACGATGCCATGCAGATCGTCGCCGCGCACGGCCCGGCGGCGGACGCGGCCAGCCGTTTCCCGCTCAGCTCCGGCGACGAAACGATTGGGGAATTGCTTGTGGCCCCGCGCGCGCCGGGCGACGCGCTCACGCCTGCGGATGAGCGTCTGCTGCGCGACCTGGCGCGTCAGATCAGCATCGTGGCGCGCACCGCGGCGCTGACCAGCGACCTGGAGCACGCGCGCCTGCGCCTCGTCACCGAACGCGGCGAGGCGCGGCGGCAGTTGGGAAGCGACTTGCACGACGGGGTGGGCCATCAACTGGTCGCCTTGACGCGGCAGATCGAAAGCGTGACCCCCAAGAGCGTCGATGCTGCCGCGCCGCTTTCGAAGCAGTTTCTTGGCGACGTCCAACGACAACTGGTCGCCATGACGACCCAGGTGCGCAGCCTGGCGCATCAACTGTATCCGCCCGAGCTGCAAGTTCTCGGCTTGAGCGGCGCGCTGCGGGAGCGCGCCGACGGCTATCCGGCGTTGCGCATCCTGATCGACGCGCCGCAGACGCTGCCCCCGCTGCCGGCTGAAATCGAAACCGCGGCCTACTACATCGCGCTGGAAGCGATCACCAACGCCGACAAACACGCGCAGGCAAAAACCTGCCGCATTCGCCTGGCGCTCTCTGCGCCGGACACAGTTTCACAGCAACGCCTTTTGGAGCTGGACATTGTGGACGACGGGCGCGGCATGGCGGAGCCGGCGACGCATGGCCTGGGGCTGCTCTCCATGCGCGCCCGCGCGGCCGAAGTCGGCGGAAGCTGTGCCATTGCAGCCAATCCGGGCGGCGGCGTTGCCGTCAGCGTGCGCATTCCCTGCCCAGCACCGGGAGCATAGACACCCATGGACGCGATCCGAATTCTGATTGCCGATGACCAGACCATCACGCGCAGCGGCCTGAAGATGCTGCTGGCGGCGCAAGAGGAAGTTCAAGTGGTGGGGGAGGCGCGCGACGGCGCCGAGGCGATTGCCATGAGCGCTGCGCTGGAGCCCGACGTGATTCTGATGGACCTGCGGATGCCCGGCATCAACGGCATCGAAGCCACGCGCCAGATTCACCGCGCCCGTCCGCACATCGGCATCCTGGTGCTCTCCGTGTTCGACGATGACACGCTGGTCTTTCCCGCGATTCGCGCCGGCGCGCGCGGCTATCTGCTCAAGAACACCGAGCAGGACGAGCTTCTGCGCGCCGTTCACACCGTCGCCACCGGCGGCGCGGTCTTCAGCCCCAGCATCGCCGAGAAGGTCCTGAGCTATCTGAGCGCGCCGCCCCCCAGCCTGCCCGCGCAGTTGTTCGACGAGCTCACCGCGCGCGAGCGCGGGATCTTGGAGCTGGTCGCCCAGGGCAAGACCAACGCCGAGATTGCCACCACGTTGAACCTGAGCGCCAAGACGGTGAGCAACTACATCTCGAACGTCCTTCTGAAGCTGCACGCCGCCGACCGCGCCAAGCTGATGCTGATGGCGCTGGAAGCGGGCATGGGGCAGACCGGCAAGAGCTGATGCGGGCAAACCGCATCAGCCGCCGGCCGCCAGCCGTCGCCACAGCTCCACGCTGCGCCGCAGCCCCTCCTGCGCATCCCCCTCGCCCGCGAACTCGATGGTCACTGCGCCGCGGTAGCCGGCCTCGGCCAGCAGCGCGCCGATCTCCGGCCAGGGCAGGTGCGTCTCCCGGCCCGCGGCATCGAACTCCATGGTCTTGAGGTGGAAGTGATTGGCGCGGCGGGCCAGCTCGCGCCACAGATGCGCGCGCTCGGGGCCTGTCGGCACGTTGCCAGGGTCGAAACAGCAGCCGAAGGCCGGCCGCCGGCTGGCCGGCAGGGCCGCGGCCGCGGCGTCGAAGATCGCCAGGTGGCGCTCGATGTCCGTGCTCACCCCCCAGTGGTTCTCCAGCGTGACCGCGGCCGGGCTGGCCTGCACCAGCGCGGCCAGCCGCTGCGCGATCAGCGTGTCGCGGTCGCGCGGCGTCTCCGCGCTCCCGCCCAGAATGACGCGCAGCAGCGGGGCTTCCAGCAGCCGCGCCGCGGCCAGCCCGCGGCGCAGGTAAAGCTGTTGGGCCGGCCAGTCGCGGCTGGAAACGGCCAGGTCGCTGTTGATGGCCCAGGTCAGGAGCTGCACGCCGTGGGCCGCGGCGGCGGCGCGCAGGTGGCGCAGGCTGGCGCGGCTGTAGCGCCACAGCTCCGGCGGCGCGCCCGGTAGCAGCCGCAGCAGCGGCTGGCGCAGCCGGCTCAGCCGCGGCGGCGGCAGCATGAAATCGTTGCACTCGATGGCCGTCAGCCCGGCGGCCGCCGCCGCGGCCGGCTGGTCCAGCAGCGACCAGCGGCCGGCGTAGTAGGCATCGTGCCAGCACCAGGCGCCGGCGGCAAGGGTGGTGAGGGGTGTGGCGGCTGGCGCAGCCGCGGCTTTCGTCTGTTCCATCGGCTGGGGCGACCGGGCTACTGCGCGCCCGGCGCGCCGTGCAGGAAGGCCACGAAAACCAGCTCCTCCTCCTGCGCGTGGATCGCGTGCGGCTCGCCCGGCGCAAAGACCAGCAGGCTGCCCGGCCCGTAGGACTGCGCCTCGCCATCGCCGCCGGAGAAGCGGCCCGTGCCCGACACCACGACGATGTAGACCGGCGAGTGGGGCGCGGTGTGCTCCACCACCGACTGGCCCGGCTTGAGCATGAAGCGCAGGATGCGCCCCATCTTGTCGACGTAGAGGGGCTGGGCGAAGGGGTCGCGGTCGTAGAAGACGTAGTTCTGTTCCAGTTGGAAGGTCTGCATGGGAAATCTCCTTGGTTGGTGTGTCTGCCCTTACGACAGTGGTGGTTCGCCGCTCCGGGGCAGGATCAGCCGGACGGCGCGCTCGAAGAAGAGGTAGTTCCAGGCCCAATCGATCAGCACCGCGATGCGGCTGCGGAAGCCGATCAGAAAGAAGATGTGTACCGCCAGCCAGATCAGCCAGGCCAGGAAGCCGGTGAAGAGGCGGCGGCCGATCCGCGCCACGGCCGCGTTGCTCACAGCCCGCCGAAGCCGGCGCCGACGATCACGACGCGCGGAGGCGCCTTCTCGCTCACGGTGCGCCTGTCCTGTCAGCTCAGGCTGGCTGGGCCGCCAGCAGCGCCTTCTCCAGCCGGATCGCCTTGGGGAAGAGGATGTTGTTCTCCAGGTGGACGTGCTTTTTGGTGGCGGCGTCGAACTGCGCCAGCAGGGCGTAGAGGGTGCGATAGGTGGTGCAGGCGTCGGCCGGCGGGGCATAGCCGCCGCTCAGGCGCGCGATCTCGGCCAGCGCGTCGCCGGTGGCGTCGTGTTCCGCCTCCAGCGTCTCGATCAGATCCGCCAGCGTGCCGGTGGCCAGCGGCTTGGGCGCAACGCCCTCCTCCTGGCTGCGGGCCAGGCGCTTGATGTAGGGGAAGACCAGCAGCTCCTCCCGCTGGGTGTGCATGCCCATGTCCCCCTGCACGTGGGGCCACAGCTCGGCGATGGCCACGGTCTCGGGGTGGGCCGCGCCGTGGACGGCGGCCACGGTGGCCGCGTAGTCGGCGATCTGGGGCATGATTTGGCGGCCGGGGTTGTGGAACTGGTTGACGATGTAGTCGGCCAGGAAGTCCAGCGTCCACTGGTCGTACTGCTCGCCGCCGTTGGCGGTGGCGGTGATCTGGCGGGTCTCGGCCAGCAGCGTCTCCAGGTCGACGCCATGCTCGGCGCAGGCCTGGCTCAGCGGCTTGTCGCCGCCGCAGCAGAAGTCGATGCCGTTGCGCTCGAAGAGCGCGGCCAGCCGATAGTCAGCCGTGACCCAGGCGCCCACGCTCTGGTCAGGGCTGAGGGAACGTTCAATAGTTGTCATAAGTAACCTCGTCGGTTTCGATGCGCCCGTCGGGCGTTGGTTGCATTGACCGCAGTCTACCACGCTTCAGGCACGCCGTCCTTGATCTGGCGCAAGGTGGGGGAGCAATGCGCAACGAGTAATGCGTAATCCGTAATCCGGAATGGAGTTGGGTGGGTGTGAGGCAGGTGGGTCAGGTCATTGCGGGGCCAGTTGAAACGGGCTGGCGCGTGCGTGAACGGGGGTGATCGTCTGGCGAGGGTGTGGGAGGGATGCGATGCGCGTGATCGCCGGGAGCGCCGGGGGACACCTGCACTTGCAGTGCGGTGCAAGTGTGAAGTCCCCCGGCTACAAAACGGCGCCCGTTGAAACGGGCTGACAGCAAGCGCCGACAAGCCCCGTTGACGGGGCGCTGTGACGTAGCCGGGCGATTGATCGCCCGGCGATCCCCGGCTACAAACGACGTTCATGGACGCGCACAGCCGCGCACATCGACAAGCCCCGTTGACGGGGCGCTGTGACGTAGCCGGGCGATTCATCGCCCGGCGATCCCCGGTTGCAGACGGCGCTCGTTGAAACGGGCTGGCGCGTGCGTGAACGGCGGTGATCGTCTGGCGGGGGTGTGTGAGGGATGCGATGCGCGTGATCGCCGGGATCGCCGGGGGATGAAGTCCCCCGGCTACAAAACAGCGCCCGTTGAAACGGGCTGACAGCAAGCGCCGACAAGCCCCGTTGACGGGGCGCTGTGATGTAGCCGGGCGATTCATCGCCCGGCGGCCCCGGCTACAGCACGACGTTCATTGACGCGCACAGCCGCGCAAGTCGGCAAGCGCCGTCTTCGCGATCTTCGCGCCCCTTCATGCCTTCGTGGTCCCGACCTCCCCCCGTCGCACACCATCTTGGGTGATTTTGCGGGCCATTGGGTGGGGCCCCGCGGCGCATCCGTGAACGCGCACGTCGCAACGACGCTGAGCATCGCCAGGACGGCGCGTTCACCGACGCCAGGCTGACTCGCTATGAGGACGCCGCCTCTTCTTCCGGGACGGAATCGACGGGGGGCTGCGCCCATAGGAAGCCGGCCACGATGATGCCGCCCACGGGCGCCAACAGAATCGCCAGCCACCACGGGCTGTTGCCGCTGTCGCGCAGCCGGCGTGCGCCGGCCGCCAGCAGCGGCAACAGGACCGCGAGCAGGAACAGGCTTCCCAGGGTCTCGCTGATCAGCGTAAATGCTGATGTGCCGAGCAGGACAAACAACGCGAACCACCAGAACTCTGGCCGCGATGCCCGCCCTTTGAAGTCTGCATATTTCGCCATGCAGATGCGTATCGATCCGAAGAAATCAGTCGGATCTGCGTTGACGCCCGTATGTGGTGCTGAAGAAACTGCCATGCTCAACTCCTTGCCGATTCCAGCGACGGCTGCTTTCAAAGATGTGACCCAATTCGATGAATCGGGTCTGTCGCTATTATCGGGGAGATTTTCTTCGTTGGCAACTGTGGATTCCCCTGGGTTTTCGGATTCGAGCCACCTGGGGTCGTCTTTCAACCTTAAAATCAGCTCCGTTCTCGAGCTGACCTGGAATTTCGAATAGATATTGGTCAGGTGGAACTCAATCGTCCGTTCGGCGACCTTCATGTCCTGCGCAATCAGCTTGTTGCTCTTGCCTTCCAGCAGGAGGCGAATGACCTCCCGCTCGCGGTTGCTTATCTGGGGCAGTGGTGACATGAGGCCTCGTCGTTGTCGAAACTCCGAGCTGCGGCCCTGCGACTATGCCAGCAGCGCCGCGCGTTCCGCGATCGGAGCGACCGAGGATTGCATCTGCTGATCTCTGATCCCGCGCGCGTAGTCGTCGCTGATGCGGAT
>JACSRL010000508.1 GCA_014879765.1 Anaerolinea sp.
TTCACTGCCCCAGATCTGGCGCATTGAAACCCGCACGGCCTACTCGACCAACGTTTTGCGTAAGTCCTGGATATAAGCGCGCACAGCCGCGAAAATACAGCAGGACGTGCGCAAACCGGGACCCGATAGGGCGATCTTCTCAACCAACGCCGGTGCGCAGGCCCGGCCCAGCGTCCACGCGGCGTCATAGCCCGGCCGCCAGCGCGGCCAGTTGCGCCTCGACCGCGGCTTGCAGCGATGGGTCCAGAGCCAGCGCCTGCTGGAAGGCCTGGCGCGCCGGGCGCTGGCGCTGCGTGGCTGCGTAGACCTGGCCCAGCTCGAAATGCCACGCCGCCTGGTCGCCGGCCAGCGCCACGGCCCGCTCCAGCGCAGCCGCGGCCGCGGCCAGCTCTCCCTGGTTGGCCTGCACCACCCCCAGGTTGCGCCACCACTCGGCCGTCTCCGGTGTCAGCGCGATGGCCCGCCGGTACATGGCCACCGCGTCGTCGGGCCGCGCCATGGCCACGTACAGGCTGCCCAGCCCGCCATAGCCGGCCGCCAACCGATCGTCCACGGCCAGCGCGGCGCGGTAGGCTTCCTCCGCGGCCCGATAGTCCCCGCGCGCCTGATGCGCCGCGCCCTGTTGCAGCCAGGCCGCCGCGCGCTGGGCAGGCTCCGGGGTGACGGTGGCCAGCGCCTCCAGCGGCGCGCTCACCACCATCCTGGCCGGATCCATGCGGGCCAGGGTCAGGAAGGCCAGCAGCGTCAGCGTCAGGGGAGGCAACAACAGCAGCAGGGTGTGCAGCGCCGTGCGCCGGTCGGGGAAGATCATCTCAGGCCGTCCCAGCCAGCCAGGCCCGCGCCGCGCCGGGGTTGGCCGGCGGCGCGGGTGGGGCGATCTCGGGCGCGGCCGCCTCGCCATATTGCAGCCGCACCAGGCGCGCGTAGTGGCCATTGCGCCGCAGCAGCTCATCGTGCGTGCCCGTCTCCAGCACCTGCCCCTGGTCCAGCACCACGATCTTGTCGGCATGGCGCACGGTGGAAAGGCGGTGGGCGATGACAAAGGTGGTGCGCCCCTGCATCAGCCGCTCCAGCGCGCTCATCACCAGCGCCTCGGAGCTGGCATCCAGCGCCGCGGTCGGTTCATCCAGCACCAGGATCGGCGCATCGCGCAGCAGCGCCCGCGCGATGGCCAGGCACTGGCGCTGCCCGCCCGACAGGGTGGCGCCCCGCTCCCCCACCACGGTGTCGTAGCCCTGCGGCAGCGCGGCGATGAAGGCGTGCGCGTTGGCCGCCTGGGCCGCGGCGACGATGGCCTCGTCGCTGGCCGCGGGGTTGCCGTAGGCGATGTTCTCACGAATCGAGCAGGCAAAGAGCACCGATTCCTGCGGCACGATGGCCAGTTGACGGCGCAGGTCGGCCACGCGAACCTGGCGCACATCATGGCCATCCAGCAACACGCGGCCGGCGTCCACCTCGTAGAAGCGCATCAGCAGGTTCATCAGCGTCGACTTGCCGGAGCCGGTGCTGCCCACCAGCGCCGCCACCTCCCCCGGCCGCACGTCCAGCGACACGTGGCGCAGAATGGGCTTGTCGGGCGCGCCGGGATAGGCGAAGCTCACCCCCTCGAAGCGCACCGCGCCGCGCGCCCGGCCCAGCGGCGCGGCGTCGGCCGCGTCGACGATCTTGACGTCGGCGTCCAGCACCTTGCCCAGCCGGTCGCCGCTGATGGCCGCCTTCTGCATGGCAGCCGAAAGCTTGCTGAACTTGCGCAGCGGGCTGTACATATCCTTCAGGTAGGCCACGAAGATCAGCAGCGCGCCGACGGTGAACTGGCCCAGCAGCATCTGCGACACGCCGTACCACAGCACCGCGGCCGTGCTGGCGGCCTGGATGAAATCCACCACCGGGCTGAAGGAGGCCTCCCAACGAATCGAGCGCAACGCCGAACGCACCCGCACCTGCTCGTGGGCGTCGAACTGCGCCAACTGCGCCTGCTCCCGGCCAAAGGCCTTGACCTCGCGGATCGCGCCCAGGGTCTCCAGGGTCAGGTTCATGATCTCCCCCTCCTGCTCGCGCGCCTCCCGGGCCGTGTCGCGGATGTTCTGGCGAAAGCTGCGGTAGAGGGCAAAGAGCAGCGGCACGTAGGCCAGCACGATGACGGAAAAACGCCAGTTCAGATAGAGCATCACCGCGGCGAAGCCCAGGAACTTGATGCTGTTGACCAGCAGGTCGGACAGGCTGCTCACCAGCGCGACCATGATCTTGCCCGAATCCTCGGTGACGCGCTTGAGCATGTCGCCGACCCGGTTCTGATCGAAGAATTCCAGCGGCAGGCTTTGGATGTGCTGGAAGACGTGGCGGCGCAGGGCAAAGGTGGCGTGCTCCTGGATCAGGCCGTTGAGATACTCGTAGGCAAAGGAGGCCGCGCCCAGCGCCACCGTCACCGCCAGCAGCAGCAGGCCAAAGGCCGCGGCCAGCGTGCGCGGGTCGTCGCCCAGCGTCGCGGCCATCCACTGGCCAAAGGGATCGCTGAAGGGCCGGCCGCCGATGACGTTGTCGACGATGTACTTCAGCGGCCAGGGGGCGACGATGCCCAGCAGCGCCACCGCGAAGATCAGCAGCAGGCAGAGGGTCAACAGCCCGCCGAAGGGCAGCAGGTAGCGCAGATAGCGGGCGTCGATGCCCAGCAAGGGGAGGTAGTACACGCCTTTGCGTCGCCGCCGCCGGCGCGTTTCGTCGATAGGTGCATCAGTCATGGCGTTTCAACGTGTCTCAGCTACGCCAGCTCCGGCGCAGTATCCCGCAGCGCGGCCTGGGTGTGGGCCAGGAGCGGCTGGAACAGGTGGCGCAGCGCCGGCCGCGGGGCCACCACGTTCAGCAGGCGAAACCAGGTCGCGGCCTGATAGAAGGCCAGCCGCCGGGCAAAGCCCTCGTCGGGCGGCCGGGCCGCGCAATAGGCGGCCAGAAAGCGCGCCGCGTCGCCGGCCAGGCGGCTGAGGTCGCCGTGCTGCTCCAGCCCCAGGTAGGCCAGGTGCGCGCTGAAGTTGGCCACGTCCAGCGCCGGATCGCCCTGCGCCAGCAGGTCGAAGTCGATCAGGTGCAGGCGCGGCCCGTCGAAGAGCAGTTGGCTGTAGTAGAAATCGCGGTGCAACGGCGTCGTCGCCGGCGGCGCGGGCAGCCGGTCGGCCCATGCCAGCAGCGCAGCGTGCAGCGCCTGCACGGCCGGCCAGGCGTCGGGCCGCAGCTCGGCCAGGCGCGCGGCGTAGTCCTCCAGGCCGCGCAGCTCATCCGCCAGGGTGTAGGGCGCCAGCGACGGCGCATCCACGGCCGGCGCGGCGCCGTTGCGCTCCGGTGCAAAGGCGCGGCTGCTGTGCAGCCGGGCCAGCGCCTGCGCCGCGCGCGCCACGGCCGGCCCCGCCCCGCCGCGCCCGGTCAGCGCATCCAGCGTCTCGCCCGGCACGCGGGCCTGCACCAACATGCGCATCTCCGGGATATAGGCCAGCGGCTGCGGCACGTCGATGCCGTCGGGCGCATCGGGGCCGAAGCCGTGGCGGTAGAGCTGCGCCTGCAAGGCCAGCAGCCGTTGGCCGCGCTGGTCGCGAAAGACCTTGCCCACCACCTGGCGCAGCACCGGCTGGCCGCTGGCGCGGTGGCGGGCGTGCAGCGTGTAGGCCAGCACGCAGCGCCGGCCCGGCTTGACCTTGAGCACGGCGGTGATCTCCACCCGCTCCAGGTCCAGCGGCCCCTTTTTGCGAAAGCCGGGCAGTTGGCGGGCCAGCAGCGGGCCGGCCAGGTCGGGCCGGGTGGCCCGGTAGAGCCGCTGGCGCAGCTTGTCATCCAGCAGCGGCAGCGTCAGCCCAGCCGCGCCGGTCGCCGCGTCCCCTACGCCGCGCGCCTCGGCGGCGTTTGCCAGGCTCCCGCGGGCATCGACGCGGCGCGCCCCTGCCTCGGCCAGCCAGCCGGTCACGGCCGCCGCGTTCTGCGCCCAGGTGTGCTGCGTCAACACCAGCGCCGCGCCCTGCCAGGCCAGCGCGCGGCCATGCGTTCGGTCAGCCAGCAGGGCCGCGATGGCCGCGGCCAGCGCCGCATCGTCGCCGGGCGGGTAGAGGTAGCCATTGACGCCGGGCTGGATCAGACGGGCCGGCTGACCCACGTCCGCGGCCACGGTGGGCACGCCGCAGGCCAGATACTCGAACAGCTTGAGGGGGGAGAAGTAGAAGCCCTCCCCCGCTTCGGAGGCAGCGTGCGGGCTGACGGCCACGTCCATCGCGGCCAGGTGCTCCGGCACCGCGCAGTGCGGCAGCGGCCCGGTGCAGGTGACGGCCGCGGCCAGGCCGGCCGCCTGGATCTGCGCCAGCAGCGCAGGATCCATCTCGCCCACCAGCAGCAGGTGCGTGGCGGCGTCGGCCGCGTGCAGGCGGGCGAAGGCGCGCAGCAGGGTCGGCCCGTCGTGCCAGGGACGCATGCGCCCGGCAAAGCCGATCACCGCGCGGCCATGCAGTCCGTGGCGCTGGCGCACCGCGCCGCCGCGCACGGCCGGGTGAAAGTGCTGCGGATCGACGGCGTTGGGCGTCACGTGTACCCGGCGCGGATCGGCCCCGTGCGCGCAGACGTAGGCCGCCAACGGCTCCGACACCACGGCCAGATGGTCGGCCGCGCCGAACTGCCGGGCCTCGATCTGCGCGGCCCGCGCGTCGTCCTCGATGCCGCGGTGGCGGGCCGCCTCGGCGCGCAGCGGCGCGTTGACCTCCAGCACCAGGGGCAGGCCGGCCGCGGCGCGCAGCCGCGCGCCTACATCGCTCCAGAGCGAATAGCGTTCGTAGAGCGCATCGACCGGGTGACGCTCCAGCCAGGCCAGCGCGGCGGCGGCCTGCGCGGCCGCATCGTCGGTCGCCCCACTGCTTTCAACGATCTCCGCCAGCGGCGCGGGGCCATCGGCCGGGCCGGGGCGCGGGGTGAAGATGGCGACGGCGTGGCCGGCCTGCACCAGCGCATCGGTCAGCCCGCGCACGTGGACAGCCGCGCCTTTGTGGCCGCGCACGGGGATGCCGCGGTCGGCGCACAGGTAGAGGATGCGCATCAGGCCAACACCTCCTCCAGCGCCAGCGCGGCGGGCAGGGCCGGCAGCGCGGCGGCCGCGGCGTGCGCGGCCTCTGCGGCCAGCGCGGCCGGCTGCGCCGCGCCGTGGTGCGCCGGCCGGGGCTGCGGCGCGGCCGGCTCGTCCAGCCATTGGCGCAGTTGGGCGACGTTGTGGCGCACGTCGAAGCAGCGTTCCACCTTGCGCCGCGCGGCCGCGCCCAGCGCGCCGCGCAGCGCCTGGTCCTGCAACAGCCGCGCCAGCGCGTCGGCCAGCGCGGGCGCGTCCTCGGGCGGAACCAGCAGGCCATCGACGCCGTGCTCGACGATCTCCGGGTTGCCGGTGACGGTGCTGGCCACCACGGGCAGGCCGGTGGCCATGGCCTCCAGCAGCACGGTGGGCAGGCCGTCGCGGTTGCCGTCCGCGGCCACGATGCAGGGCAGGGCAAAGAGCGCGGCCCGCTGATAGGCTGCCAACACCGCGTCCTGCGGCTGGGGTCCTGCCAGCGTGACGTGCCCGGCCAGCCCCAGCTCGCCGATCAGCCGGGTCAACGCCGCGTGCTGCTCCCCTCCGCCGATGATCTGGCAGCGGAAATCCAGGCCACGTTGCGCCAACAGCGCGCAGGCGTGCAGCAGCAGGGCGAAGCCCTTCTTCTCTACCAGCCGGCCGACGCTGAGAATCAGCCCCGGCTCGCGGGCCACGCGCGGGTTGGGCTTGAAGTGGCGCAGGTCGACGCCGTTGTACAGGCAGCGCACGTCGCCGCCCCCGCCGTTCTGGATCTGGCGCAGATAGGCCTGGTTGAAACGGCTGACGGTGACCACGAAGCGGGCGTCGGCCATCTTGGCTTGCAGCGAGGCGGGGCTGACCTCCTGATGAAAGATGTCCTTGGCGTGGGCGGTGAAGCTGTAGGGGATGCCGGTCAGCCGGGCGGCCATGTTGGCCACGCGGGTGGCGCTGGATGCAAAGTGCGCGTGCAGCGCGTCCACCGGCTGCCTGAGCAGGTGCGCGGCGATGACGCCGGCCTGCAAGAAGCGTTTGAGGCCGAAGGGCTGCGCCAGCCCCTCGGCGTGGGCGCGCAGCGCGGCGTATTCAGCCGGCCGGGCTGCGGCCACGGCCAGGTGTGCAGCGCGCACCCGCTCCGGCTCCATCTGCGGGTACTGGGGCGCGTAGACCACGTTGGCCTTGACGCGCGCCAGGTTGGGGTGGAAGCGGCCGTCGTCCGGCTTGCGCAGCGAGTAGATGCGCACATCCACCCCCTGGCGCTCCAGCTCCAGGATCTCGTTGACGATGAAGGTCTCGGAGAAGCGGGGATACATCTTGAGGATGTAGGCAATGTGGGTCATGGGATCTGCTCCTGTCGCCGGGCGCTAGGCCGCGGCCAGCTCCAGCCGGGCCAGGTCCAGGCTCTGCATGATCGCGCCGCGCTGCAGGCGGGAGGGGGGGCGGTAGACCGCGTCGGGCCGCAGCAGGGCGCTGACGGCGCGGCTGATGTTCTCCAGGCCGTTCAGATTGAGGGAGACCGCGGGCGGCGGGCTGGCCAGGGCCGCGTCCATGGCTTGGCGCAGGGCAGCGGGCGTCAGCGCCTCCGGCGGCAGCAGGTGCGTCAGGCCGCGCTCGGCCAGCAGCGTGGCGCGCATGCGCTGCTCGGCGCGCGTGTGTCCACGCGGGATGAGCACGCTGCGCCGGCCCAGGGAAAGGATTTCGCACACGCTGTTGTAGCCAGCCATGCTGACCACCAGATCGGCCGCGGCCAGGTAGCTGTCCAGGTCGGCGGTGAACTCCAGCAGGGTGACGGGCAGGCCGGCGGCCTGCCGGCGCAGCGCGTGACGCTTGGCCGGGGCCATCAGCGGGCCGGCCACCAGCAGGCTGTGCTGCGTCGGCGCGGCCGCGGTCTGGCTGAGCATCTCCAGGTAGGTTTTGAGGATCTCGAAGCCATCGCCGCCCCCGCCGACGGTCACCACCACCAGCGGCCGGTCGCCGGCGTCCAGCTCGCGGCGCACATCGGCCGCCGACCGGGTGGGCGCGCCGCGGCGCAGATAGCCGCAGGGGATGAGCTTGCCCGCGGCCACCGGCGACATGCCATAGGCCGCGACGGGGTCGAAGAGCGCCTGCTGGCCGTAGAGCAGGATGGCGTCGTAGGTGTGGGCCTGGAGCTGGGGGGTGTTCTGCGCCTGCCACTCGCGGCGCGTCACCTCGGGGCTGTCCTCGATGTCGCGCATGCCCAGCGCCAGCCGCGTCTGCGGCGCGCAGGCCTTGAGATAGTGCAGCGCGGGCAGCAGCTCCCCCTGCACGCCGGCCGCGACCTTGTCCACCAGCACCAGGTCGGGCTTGAAGGTGCTCACGGCCTGCAGGATCATCTGCTGACGCCAGGCGATGGTCTGGCGCAGGGTCAACGGCAGGGCGCGCGCCTTGTACTGGCCGCTGCTGCGCTTGCTCAGCGCGGGCAGCTTGATCAGATCCAGCCGCGGGGGCAGGTCGAACGCGCCGGCCACCATGGAGCCGGTGACCAGCAACTGGCTGGCCTGCGGCAGATCGCGGGCCAGCTGGCCGGCGATGCTCAAGCTGCGGCGCAGGTGGCCCAGGCCATAGGTGTCGTGGGAGTAAAGCAGTATCTTCGGCTTTTTCATGGTCGTCTGATGCCTTGGCAGAACGTCAGTCCGTGGATCGAGCAGGCCGCCGGTGCGATCCGTGGATCGAGTAGGCCGCCGTATCGAGATCCGTGGATCGAGTAGGCCGCCGTATCGAGATCCGT
>JACSRL010000337.1 GCA_014879765.1 Anaerolinea sp.
AATAAGGTTCCACGCCGGCTCGGTCGGAGACCGGCCAGAGCAGAAAGTAATTAATAGACGCGTCCTAAGTTGCGCGCTTTCAACGTGTTTCCCGCCGTACTACGTGTGGAAATGGGATGGTCTGCCCCCGATCCCCCGCCGCCACGATTTGTAACCGAGCGTTTGTGTCAGCGTCCCCTGTGGCTTGCGTCGCGCAAGCCATCCCCCAACACTGCGCAGGCCAGCGCAGTCAGCATGATCGCCAGGCTGGGCACACCGACCACCCACCAGCTCCCGCCCAGCACATATTGCCGCCCGCTGGCTATCATCATCCCCCAGTCAGCCGTGGGCGGCTGCGGGCCTAAGCCGATGAAGCTCAGCCCGGCCGCCACCAGAATCACCGCGCCCAGGTCGACCGTCGCCTGCACCAGCAGCGGCCCCAGAGCGTTGGGCAGCAAGTGCCGCCGCATAATCCCCAGCGGCGGGACGCCGGTTGCGCGTGCCGCCTCGATAAAAGGCTGGCCGCGCAGGCTCACCACCTGCCCGCGCACCAGCACCGCGTAGACCGGCCACCAGACCACGGCCAACGCCAGCACGGTGCTCGCAAACCCTCCACCCAACACCGTCACCAGCAGGATTGCCAGCAGCAAGGGCGGAAACGCCAAAAAGACGTCGGTCGTGCGCATGGCGCCCTCGTCGACCCAGCCGCCGGCATAGCCAGCCGCCAGGCCCACCACGATACCAACCACGACGCTGCTGCCCACCACCAGCGCGGCCAGCGCCAACGATGTGCGCGCGCCATAGAGTAAACGCGCCAGCATGTCGCGCCCCATCTCGTCCGTGCCCAGCAGATGCACCGGCGAAGGCGCCAGCAGCTTGTGGACGATGTCGGGAGTTCCTGCGCCCTGATCCGCGTAAGGGGTAAGCCACGGCGCAAAGACCGCTGCCGCTACAAGCGCAGTCAAGAACAACAGGCTCAAGCCAGCGCCTGGCCGCCTGATCACCATCTGCAATCGGATCGGCCGGCCTCGCATCACCACACCTGCGCGGCGCGGCGAGTCAGCACCGCTTTTCCGCTCAGCGCCAGCGTAGCCAGCCAATGCCTTCTCTCTACCAACCGGTTCTGATCCTCGCAGAATATCCATCCCGTCTCCACCTGTCACCTGCCACTTGTCTACTTGTTTCCTTGTCAACTTCTCACCTTGTCACCCGCGGATCCAACGCCGCGCGCAGCACATCCACGGTGAACGTCACACCGACAAAAATCGTCGTGCTCACCAGCGTCACCGCCAGGATCGGGGGAAAGTCCTTGGCGACGATGGCGTCGGCGACGTACTTGCCCACGCCTGGCCAGCGAAAGAGCAACTCCACGAAGAGAGCGCCGGTGATGGCGTAGGCAAACATCAGCCCAGCGATGGTCAACACCGGCAGGATGGCGTTGCGCAGCGCGTGACGGAGGAGGATAATGCGTTCGGGCAGGCCCTTGGCGCGCGCCACGGTGATGTGCGGCTGATGCAGCACATCGACCATGCTGTTGCGCGTCATGCGCAGGACAATCGCCAGCGGATAGACAGCCACCACCAGCGCCGGCAAGATCAAATGCCCGATCGCGTCGCGCCAGGCTACCCAGTTGCCAGTCAAGGCCGTGTCCACCAGCAGAAAGCCAGTGACGAAAGTAACCGGATGCGCCAGGCTCACCTCGGCGCTCAGCCGGCCGTTGAGCGGCAGCCAGTGAAGCTGGTTGAAGAACACCTGCTGAGCCAGCAGCGCCAGCGCAAAGACCGGCGCCGCCGCGCCCAGGATGGCCGCGACCCCGGTGACCCGGTCGAACGCGCCCCGCTCGTTGGCGCCCGCCAGGATGCCGGCCGGGATGCCGACGATCAGCGCCAGCGCAAAGCCGCACAACACCAGCTCCAGCGTGGCCGGCAGGAAGATGCCCAGGTCCTCGGCCACCCTGCGCTTGGTGACCAACGACCGGCCCAGGTCTCCGTGCGCCAGACCGGCCAGGTAGCGCGCGAATTGCTCGGGCAGCGGCCGGTCGAGGCCGAGCTGGCTGCGGATGGCAGCCACCTGCTCCGGCCGCGCCCGTTGGCCCGCGATCAGTTGCGCCGGATCCGATGGCAGGACGCGAGTGATCACGAACGTGAGCGTGAGGACGCCGGCAATGACGATCAGCGAGGCAGCCACCCGGCGCAAGAGATGGTCGGCGCGCATCATCGATCACTGCTCGCGGCGCACATCGTACCAGATGACCAGGTGCGAGTAGGCAGGATTGGTCACGAAGCCCTGGATGTCGTCCGCGATGATGTTGAGTTCCGGGACCTCCAACGGGAAGAGCGCGGTCGCACTATCGGCCAGCATGCGTTGGGCGTCGATGTACAGCGCGCTGGCGGCAGCCTGGTCTGTCGCGCTGAGGCGGCGAGCTTGATCCACCAGGGCATCGAAGGCCGGATTGCTGTAGAAACCCAGGTTCCACAGCGGCTGGTCTTCAGAGTGGAACATGTTGAAGAGATAGGAGTAGGGATCGACCACGTCTGCCGACCACGCGAACAAGAAGGCCTCCGGCGCCTGCCGCGGCGCGTTCTTGGCGGCGTCCCACCGGATTAGGATATCAGCGGGCTCCAAGCGGAGCGTGACCCCGATCTTGGCCAGATTGGCCTGCCAAAGCTCGGCCATCACTTGGTCAGGTGGGTCGTACGAACAGGCGATTTCTAGTCCATCGCCGTATCCGGCCTGCGCCAGCAGGCTGGCTGCCCTGTCCAGGTCTTCGATATAGCGTGAGGGTGCGGGGTCATAGCCCCAGACGCCGCTGGGGACCGCGCCGTGCGCCAGGGTTCCCTTGCCCAACCTGGTGTGCTCGACCACCGCCTCGTAGGGAAAGCTGTAGGCCAGCGCCTGCCGCACGCGCACATCGTCGGTGGGTGAACGGCGGTGGTTCAGGAAGATCACGTAATTGGTGACACTGGGGGCAACGTCGAGCCGCAGGCCACTCACCCCGTCGAGGCTGGCCATTTGCTCTGGGGACAGGACAACCTCGTTGGCGTAATCGAGCTGGCCGGCGCGCAGCATCTGTTCGACTGCCACTAGGTCGTCCACCATCTCGAAGACGACCATATCGAATTGATCGGGCTGCCAGCCGCGCCAATACTCATCGAAACGCTGCACCACCAGCCTTTGCCCCGGCTCGTAGCGCGCGAACTGGTAAGGCCCCGTGCCGGCTGCGTTGCCGGCGGCAAACCAGCTCGCGTCCTGCTCAGCGGCGTAGGGGCTCATGATCCAGGCGCTATATGCGCTGGCCAGGATGCTGTCCAGCGGCGCCGGGTAGGCAAGCTTGAAAACCACGGTAAACGGGTCCGGCATCTGAATCTCGCTGATTGGCTCCAGGAGAAAGGCAGCGCACTGGCCGCGGTGTTTGGTGCGCTCAATCGAGCGCTTGACCGCGCTAGCATTGAAGTCGGCGCCGTCGTGGAATTTCACCCCTTTGCGCAGGTTGAAAGTCCACGTCATACCATCGTCGGAGACGGTCCAGGACGTGGACAGCCCGGGTTGCAACGCGTCTTTGCTGCCAAGCGGCGCATAGCGTGTCAGCGTCTCGTAGACATTGACCAGCACCCAGAGCTCGGATGTGCAGGCGGAGCTGGGATCGAAATCGGCGAAGGCGGCCGGTTCAACAGCAGCATAGGCGACATTGGCGCCGGCGGCGGGTGTGACCTCTACAGCCGAGGGTTGCGGGCCGACCGGCGCGAGTGGAGCGGTGGCGCAACTGCTGAGAACAGCCAAGAGAGCGAGTGAAACAAGCAAGGCAGATCTGGGTTGCAACGTCGATTCTCCCGATAAGTAACTGTCCAAAATTAATTTGGTGCTCTGGCCGGTCTCCGACCGAGCCAACCCGCGATGTTATTTCTTGACAGTTACTAAGATGTTCCAAATCGGATGGGTGCATTCAGACTTCGGAAGTCGCCGGCTGCAGCCTTTGCCAGGTACTTGACGACAAAGGGCTTCGCTTGCAGGACTCGGCCGGTGCGGCGCCGTCCGAAGTCTCGGCGGTTATGTCAGGGCAATTGCGACACTCTAACAAGTACCTCAGCGGCCGCACGCAGGTCGGGCAAGTCGTGGCCCTCCGAAAAGCTGTTGTAGGCTTCCAACAATCCATGGCGGCCTGCTTCTGCTCGGCCACGGCTCTGTTGGAGTTGCGCTAAGCGGGTGAGCGCGCGCAGCGCCGACACCTGGGCGCCCCCCCGGCGCGCCAAGGCCAGCCCGTTCTGGTAGCACTCCTCGACCGCGTCGCAACCCGCGTTCAAAACAAGCTGAGCATCTCCTTTGAGCGTCCATAAGTCTGCGGCGCACAGCAGGTCGTGATAGGTCTCGAAGCGGCGGATGCCCTCGTCCAGCGCGTCGATGGCCTCTTCGTGCCGCCCCGCGGCCATGAGAATCTCGGCCAGCATCGCGGTAAGCTGGCTGTAGTGCAGCCGCAAGCCGGTCGCATCGGCGTCATCCATGCCCTGGCGCGCCAGGGCCAGTCCCTCTGCCACCTGGCCCTGCATCGCCAGACTCCACCCCAACAGCACCGCGCTCAAGATACGCGTGTAAGGATAGCCCTTGTCGGTGCTGATCTGCAGGGCGGGCTTGGCAAAGAACCCGGTGCTGGCCGGGTCGCGCAGCAGGTGATAAAAGAATCCGGCATAGCTGTATGCGTCGGCAACGTTGGCCGGAAACGTGAGCTCCTTAGCAAGGGCCACGACGCGCGCCAGCCGGTCGCGCGCCTGATCCAGGCAGCCCATGTTCCACAGGGCGAGAGCGCCTTCGTACAACGCACACGACCCCGCGTCATGCACCCCATAATGGACGCTCAACGGCTCGTGCTGCTGCCGGTCATAGATCGCCAGCCCCGATTGCATATGCTCGAACGCCTGACCGTAGTCGCCCAGGAAGAAGCAGGAACCCCATACGGCATGGTGTGCTTCCAACAGCAGGCCGGGATCGCCCAGCTCGACAGCAATGTCCAGGCATTGAAATGCCAACACCAGGCTCTCCTGATACTCTGCCCGATACAGCGCGACCTCGTGCAGCCCCCATAGCACGGTGAACAGATGCGGAGTCAGGCGCGCCTGGCGGCAAAGCGCCAGCGCCCGGCTGTAGGCGGCTTCGGCTTCTTGACCAAGATAGCTGGTGCTGGCCGCCCAGGCTGTGCATAACCTCATCTGCAATTCGAGCTCGAGCTCGACCGAGGAAGGCCCCGCGGGGAGGCGCTGCACAAGGGAGAGCGCAAGCTCCAGCATGTCGATGGCATCCTGGTAGGCCAGCAGCCGCAACGCCATATCGGCAGCCCGCTGGTAGTAATCGGTTGCCTGCCGCAGGTCGCCAGCCTTCTCGAAATGACTGGCGATCTGCTCACTCACGGTAACATCGTCGGGGCCGTGTACCCGTTCCAGAGCCAGCGCCACCCGACGGTGCAGCAAGCGCCGTCGGGCTGGGCTGAGCCCGGCATAGGCTACGTCGCGGATGCGGTCGTGGGTGAAATCATAGGCGTGTACCCCTTGCTCGCGCACGATGCGGCGCCGCCATAGCTCATCCAGGCTGCGCACCACCACATCTTCCTCCTGAGCGCAGGCGTGGGACAGAACCTCGTAGGTGAAGGAGCGCCCAATGGTCGACGCCAAGGCCGCCAGTTCGTGGGCGTCGGGCGACAGCTGACCAAGCCGCGTCTGGATCACCGATTGCACCCGGGGAGGCGCGGCCGGCAGCCTCGCGTCCGGCGTTGCCGACGCGAAAGTCTGCGCCAGCCCGGCAGCGCCCAGGTTGGCCCGCACGGTCTCTACCACGAACAGCGGGTTGCCCTCGGTGAAACGATAGAGCGCCTGCGACGCAGCCGCGTCCAACGGTCGTTCTGCCAGTTGATCGGCTAGCTCCTGCGTTTCGTCCACCGACAAGGGCGCCAGATCCAGCTCCCTCAACAGGCCCGCACCGCGCAGATCCAGCAGAAACTGGGAAACCGGATGGCCGGCGTCGATCTCGTCGCTGCGCAGGCAGCCTACCAACAGCAGCCGCGCCTGCGCGTCGAAACGCACCAGAAAGGAGAGCCATTCCAGCGTTTCCGTGGCGTACCACTGCATATCGTCCAGCGCCAGCACGAAGGGCCGGTTGCGGCTGACGAACACCCGCGCCAGCGCCTCGAACAGCCGCTGGCGCTGCCAGCGGTCGGTCAGCGGCTCGGGCTGCGGCAGGCGCGGGTCCTCGGCCGTCAATTCAGGCAACAGCCGCGCCAGCTCGCTGCGCCAGATCGGGTCCAGCCGCCGCACCAGCGGCGTCACCGCCTCGCTGCGCAGGCAATCCACCAACGCCGCATAGGCCAGGTCGCGGCCGGCCGCGTAGCCGCGCAGGAGAGCAACGGGAATGCCCTGCTGCCTGGCCCAGCGCAGCATCTCCTCGGCCAGGCGAGTCTTGCCGATGCCGGCCTCGCCGCTCAGAGCCACACAGCAGACCGCGCCGCGGTTGGCCGTGCGCCAGGCCGATTGCAATGCCTGCCATTCAAGCTGCCGACCCACCAGGCCAGGGACGGCGTCGCGCGTCGCAGGTTGGGCTGCCAGTCCCGGCGCTTTGACCAACCCTGCATACAGCTCGCGGGTGGCCGCGCCTGGCTCCACGTCCAACTCCCGCTTCAGCCTGGCTACGCAGGTGTGATAGACGCGCAAGGCCGCCACCCGGTCGCCGTCCAGAGCGTACAGACGCATCAGCCGGCGATAGGTGGCCTCGTGCAGTGGATCAGCCTCCAACAACCGCCGTGCGCAATCGATGGCCTCCCTGTAGGCGCGTCGCTGCTCGTGCAGCAACACGCACTGCTCCAGGGCAGCCACGTGGGCTTGGGCCAGCCGCTCCCGCTCCAGCGCGATCCAGTCGTCGTAACAGTCAGGCAGCAGCGCGCCCCGGTAGTTGTCAACCCCCTCCTCCAGAGCCTTGAGTCGCTCAATCCCAGTGAGATGCCTCGCGCGCGTCAACGCAGCCTCGAAGTCAGCAACATCCAGATGGATGGCCGCGTCAGCGCGCCAGCCAAGTGTGCGTTCGTCGAGCACAAGGCTGGCGGCCAGCACGGGCAGGCGGCGGCGCAGGGTGTGGAGCAGTTGACGCAGGTTGGTCTGCGCCTGGCTGTCGCTGGTATCCGGCCAGAACAAAAAGGCCAGTTGCTGGCGCGACAATGGCGTCGCGCGGTGCAACAGCAGATAGCCCAGCAAAGCTTGCAGGCGCGCGCTGTTCAATCCGCCGACGGCCACATCGTCGACGGCCACACTGAACTCACCGAGGAGGCGTATCTGGACCGCAGGGGACATGGCTGAGGCATCCCTCCTGCCGTGGTAAGCGTCAAAGCAACTCCATGCTTTGCCATGTTGAACGGAGCGAGCGTGCAAATCAGCCAAGCGCGTTGTCAGTGTTTCTGCATGTCGTCCAAGAACTCGTCCAGTGCAACGAGAAAATTCCGGTTGTCATGGGCGCATCGTCGCCAAAGTGCCGGGCGCCGATGCGCAACTACGTTGCTTACAGGGTATTTGGCAGGATGCCCGCGGGACAGACGAGACCATCGCCGCCCTGCACGATCCTACGGTATCACGGCACTGGGCCTGTTCACCAGACCAACTGATGTTCAGATTTTGCTCAGATTCGCGTCTGATCGTCATGCAGCTCCCTGTTCACGACGCAGCGATAGGCGCGGCGCAGCAGATCTTCGACCTCGCGCCAGTCAGCGGCTATGTCCTGGGAGTAGCCGCCGGCACATCGTTGTCGACCGGGGCAAAGGCCCGGCTGGCGCGCACGATGTCCAACGCGGC
>JACSRL010000535.1 GCA_014879765.1 Anaerolinea sp.
GCGGAAAAGATCGCGGACAACTCGCCGACGGCGGTGCAGTCGGTCAAGCGTGCTGTTCAGAATGGACAGGGTGAGCCGGTAGAACAAGCCATTGCAATCATGATGGACGAGCACTGGCGTTCGGTGGTGCATCACGACCGCGTCGAGGGCATCCTTGCCTTCACCGAAGGCCGCGAGCCGACGTATCCGGATCCTGACTTCTGATACGCGACACCGCTGCCGAGCCGCTGCATGGAACGATAACCGGAACCCAATGACTTGTAAGAGGAGATGAGCTCATGACAAGCCAAGAGAAATCCACCCCCGATTCAAGCCGCCAGTTGCCCGCAGCGAAGCAGACCAGCCTGGGTCTGTATGTGACCGCGCGGGAAGCCTACGAAATGTGGAAAGCCGACCCAGAGCACGTCAAGGTGCTCGATGTGCGCATGGTCGAGGAGTACGTCTTCCTCGGTCACGCCGAAGGGGCGGTCAACATCCCGGTGGCGTTCCCCAAGTACGAATGGCACGCTGACAAGCGGAAGTACGGCTTTGAGATCAACCCCGATTTCATCGACCATGTGAAAGCTGTGTTCAAGCCCGACGACACCATCGTGGCCATGTGCCGGTCCGGCGGGCGCAGCGCGGCCGCGATCAACATGCTGGCTAAGGCGGGCTTCACGAAGATCTACAACATCATCGATGGCTTCGAGGGCGACACGGTCGACGATCCCGAGAGCGTCTTCCACGGCAAGCGCATGAAGAACGGCTGGAAGAACTCTGCGCCCTGGACCTACGAACTCGATCCGGCGCTGGTGTGGATTCCCACGGGTGAAGAGCTGGAGCTACTCCGCAGCACCCTGGATGTGTGACCGTAAAAGGATGAACCATGACTGCCAATGAGTTGTTTACCATCATTGCCCAGGTGTCCGGTCTGCTCGGCATCGTCGGCAGCATGTTGGGCATGGGCCTGGGGCTGACCATGGCCCAGATTGTCCAACCGCTGAAGAATGTGCGCCTGGTCGTGTTGGCGCTGCTGGCGAACTTCGTGCTGGTGCCGCTGCTGGCCTGGGGCATCTCGCTGATCATCCCGCTGGAAGACTCGCTCAAGGTCGGACTGATGGTCCTGGCGCTGTCGGCGGGCGCGCCCTTCCTGGTGCTGGAGGCGCGCGCGGCCAAAGCCAACCTGGCCCTGGCCGTCGGGTTGATGACCCTGTTGATGGTCGTGACCATCTTCTACCTGCCGCTGGTCCTGCCGCTGCTGCTGACAGGGATCGAGGTGGACGCGTGGTCGATTGCCATGTCGCTGATCGTGCTGATGCTGATCCCGCTCCTTCTGGGCCTGCTCGTCAAGTCAGCCGCGCCCGACACGGCGCAACACTGGCAGCCGGCGATGAACAAGATCGGCAGCCTGGGCATCATGATCCTGCTGGTGGTCGGATTGGGACTGAATGCCGCCAACGTCATCAGCTTGATCGGGACCGGCGGCTTCCTGGCCTTGCTGCTCTTCATCGCCGGCAGTCTGCTGATCGGCTTTGTGATTGGCGGCCGCGATGCGGGCGTCCGCAACGTGACGGGGCTGGGCACAGCGCAGCGCAACGTGTCGGCGGCCATTGTCGTGACGCTGGCAAACTTCGCCGGCACCGATGCCGTACCGTTCGTGTTGGCGGCGTCCATTCTCATGCCGTTGATCTTGTTATCGACTGCGCGCTGGCTGGGCGGGCGCAACGAGACAACGGCGCCAGCCAAGGCGTGAACCTAGTACAGTCGGACGTAAGTTATTTCAATGAGGAGCAAAACCATGTTAAGACGAGGAATAGGCGGCCCAGGAAGAGGCCCAGGTAGAGGTATGGCAAGAAGGAGTGTCATGCGGAGGCATCGCCGCATGCGCCGGCGCATGCGGCGGCGACTGGTCGTTGGCGGCGTCGTGCTTCTTGCCGTTGGAGCCACCGCGACCAAGATGAGCCCGAGTGAGGTCCAGCAGGTCGAGCAACACACGGGGATGAAGGCTGAGGATCTTTCAGAAGAGCAGCTTGACGCCGCCATGGAAGAACTGGGCATCGAGGGCCAAGAGCCCACCGATCAGGAGATCGCCATGCTCGAGGCGGAAGAGGACAAGGCTGCCGGCCAGGACGCAGCGGGCGCAACCCCTGGCCAGCAGGCCCCAGCGCAGCAGTCAGATGTGATCACGCAGCTCGAACGCCTGGGCGCGCTCAAGGCCCAAGGGCTGCTCACCGAAGAAGAGTTTGCCGAGCAGAAGGCAAAGCTGCTCGGCGGCTGATCGCGGTCCGGGGCCCTTCGGGTTGCACAGCAACGCTCCAATCCGAAGGGTCCATTCTCTGCATTCCTAACACACCGCCGGATGTCTTCAATCCCCTGGCAACGAGAAGAGTGAACCCATGGCAGTGGATGTCGTAGCACCGCAACCAGCGCAGCGGCGGGGCATGGCCTCGTTTTTCCCCATCCTGGCCTGGTTGCCACAATACAATCGCGGCTGGCTTCGCCCTGACCTGATCGCGGGCGTCACTGTCGTCACCCTGCTGGTGCCGGAGGGCATGGCCTACGCCGAATTGGCCGGCATGCCGCCGGAGACGATCTTCTACGCAGCGCCCTTTGCGCTGCTGCTCTACGCGATCTTCGGCACCTCGCGTCAGTTGGTGGTCGGAGCGTCCTCGGTGCAGGCGGTTATGTCGTTCTCGATCATCGCTGCCCTGGTCGCGCCCGGGACGCCGGAGTTCATCGTCCTCACTACGGCGCTGGCGGTCGCCGTCGGCGCCGTGGCGATTCTGGCCGGCTTGCTGCGGCTGGGCCGCATAGCCCAGTTCTTCTCGGCGTCGGTGTTAGCGGGCTTTGTCTCGGGCCTGGCAGCGGTCATTGCCATCAAGCAGTTGCCCAAGTTGTTCGGCATCGAATCCGGCTCCGGCAACGTCTGGGAGCGCCTCTATGATCTGCTCATCCACCTGCCAGAGACACAGGTGCTGACCTTGGCCGTCGGCCTCAGCACGTTGGTGATCATGGTGCTGCTGGAGCGCTACTTTCATCGCATTCCGGCCGCGCTGGTGGCTCTTATCTACGGCATTGCCGTGTCGGCGATCTTTGGCCTGAGCGATCTGGGCGTACATGTCATGGGCGAGATCCAGGCCGGCATGGCCCCACCCAAGCTGCCCAACATCACGCTGGACCAGTGGCTGGCACTGATCCCTGGCGCGCTGGCCCTGGCGCTAGTGATCTTCGCCGAGGCGATCGGCCCGGCGCGCAGCTTCGCCACCAAGTATCGCTACCCCATCAACCCCGACCAGGAGCTGATCGGCTTGGGCGCAGCGAACCTTGGCGCCGGCCTGTTCCAGGGGTTCACCGTCGGTTCCAGCCTGTCGCGGTCGGCGGCCAACGACGCGGCCGGTGCCAAGAGCCAGATGTCAGGCGTCATAGCCGCCGGGCTGACCGTCCTGGTGGCGCTCTTCCTGACGCCGCTGTTTGAGCAACTGCCTGAGGCGACGCTGGCGGCCATCGTTCTGGTGGCCATCGCCCGCCTGTTCAAATGGCGCGAGCTGCTGCGGCTGTACCGGCTGCGCCGGCTGGACTTTACTCTGGCGCTGGTCACCTTCCTGGGCGTGTTGACCTTCGACGAGGCGCTGTACGCGCTGCTACTGGCGGTCGTGCTGTCGATGGTAGCGCTGGTCTGGCGCGCGAGCCAGGGCCGGATGACCGAGCTGGGACTGGCTCGCGGCCAACTGCGCTTCGAGCAACTCGGCAGTACAGCCAAGACCGCGCCTATCGCCGGCATGCTGATCTTTGCACCGGAGGAAAGCCTCTTCTTCGCCAACGCCGACACGGTGCGCGTCCAGATCACCAACCGGCTGGCCGCCAGCGCTGAGCCAGTGACCAGTGTGCTGCTGGATCTGGAGCTGACCAACGAGATCGACGTGCCCAGCGCCGACATGCTGCAAGAGCTGCACGCCGATCTGGAGGCCGCCGGCGTGCGCTTGATGTTGGCGCGCGTGCGCCCGGTGGTGCGCGACCTGCTGGACCGCGGCGGCGTCAGCGAGGCCATCGGCGCAGAGAACATCCACGGTCGCGTGTTGGAAGGTGTGGTGGCCCATCTCAGCGCCACAGGCGCTCACGCCGGGACCTTCCTGGGACTATCGAACGATGCGCTGCGACGCATGCAGCGGGCCGTGGACGAGATGCTCAGCCAAACCACCGATGAGCAGCGCGCTCAGCTCGAAGCCGTCCAACTGCAGTTGAGCAGGGCGGTCGAAGAGACGGAGCGCAGTTAGCCAATCAAACTTCGAAAATCCGACCACACTGCGTAACAAGGAATTATCATGAACAAGCCTACGCCTTCAACCCTGCTGCTGGTCTGCCTCAGCCTCGTGCTCGTCGTGGCCGCAGCGTGCTACCCGCCCGCCACGCCAATTCCGCCTACCACTGCGCCGTCCCCTGCGCCGTCCAACGCCATCACCAACATCGTCTGGCGGTGGCAAACGCTGAACGATGTGGCAGCCGGCACGTCGATGAAGGTGGACGATCCGAGCAAGTACACCATTGTCTTCTATGTCGACGGGACAACGACGGGTCAGGCCGACTGCAACACCTTCTCTGGGATTTATTCGCAGGCCAACGGCTTTGCGATCACCGTGCGGCCTGACATCATGGCGGCCTGTGACCAGGGGTCAATGGACCAACTCTTCCTGAGCTTACTGGGCGATGTGGCTGCCGGCGGGCCGGATGGCGCGGGCGGCCTGATGTTGCAGACGGCCGGCGGCGCCCAGCAGATGCTGTTCAGCAACAGCGGCCCTGCGCAGTAGCGCGTGGACATCAACATCCCGGCACAGAAGGACGAATGTCTTCATGAGCACAACAACAAGCAAGCGACGGCCGCTGGACTTCGATGCACGCAACCTCAAAAACGACCTGCCGGCAGCCTTGACGATGGCCCTGGTATCGGTGCCCGATGCCATCGCCTCGGCGATCCTGGCCGGGGTTAACCCGGTCTTCGGCATGAACGCGATGATGATCGGCATGCCGATCGCCGGCTTGCTGACCAGCTCGCAGTTCATGAATGTCAACCTGACTGCGGCGATGATGCTGATCACGGCCAACGCGTTGGCAGGCATCGGCAGCGACGCGCTGGCCGGCGCGATGATGATGCTGGCGATCCTGACCGGCGCGTTCATGCTGGTCATGGGCCTCCTCAAGCTGGGCCGGCTGACCCGCTTTGTCTCCAACGCGGTGATGACCGGCTTCTTCACCGGCATCGCCATCACCATCATTCTGGGGCAATTGGGCGGCTTGTTCGGCTACGCCAGCTCCTATGACAACAACGTCGCCGCGGTGCTCGACCTGCTGCGCAACTGGCGCGACGTCGACCCGCAGACCACGGCCATCGGCTTGCTGACCATCCTCTTCATCGTGGTGTTGGCCCGCAGCAAGCTGCGCGCCTTCTCCTTGGTCATCGCCATGCTGGCGGCCTCGATTCTGGTCGCCGTGCTCGGGTGGACCGACGTCCACCTGGTCGGTGACAGCTACGCTATCGCTGGCCAGTTCCCGCTGCCGGCATTGCCGGACTTCAGCGCCATACCGGTTCTCTTGGTGCCCGCCCTGGCCATGGCCGTGGTCGGCGGGATTCAGGGCGCGGGCGTCAGCCAGGGCGTGCCCAATCCCGACGGACGCTATCCTGACGTGTCGCGCGACTTCATCGGCCAGGGCATTGGCAATGTCGCCAGCGGCCTGTTTCAGGGGCTGCCGGTGGGTGGATCGCTGGGCGGCACTGCAGTCAGCCTGAAGGCAGGCGCTAAGTCGCGCTGGGTCAACGTCTTTGCCGGCCTGATCTTCATTGCGCTGGTGCTGCTCTTCGGCCCACAGGTTGAGAAGGTGGCGGAACCCGCGATTGCCGCGGTGCTCGTCATGGCCGGCATCGAAATCATCCGCCGCGACCGCATTCGCACCGTGTGGGTGATGGGCTGGGCGCCGCGCGTAGTGATGCTGTTGACGCTGGCGCTGACGCTGTTCGTGCCCGCGCAGTGGGCGATCCTGATCGGTGTGGTCGTTTCGGTGGCGCTGCATATCTACGCCTCTGCAATGGAAGTGCGGGTGGTCGAGCTAAGGTTGACCGACGATGGCGGCCTGGAGGAACAGCTCGCTGTTGCCGATCTGCCTGGCGACGCCGTGACCGTGCTGACGGTCTATGGCAACATGTTCTTTGCCGCGGCCAGCAATCTGGAAGACAGGCTGCCCAAGCCGCAAGCCGGCCAGCGCGCTGTGGTCGTCCTGCGCATGCGCGGCCTGGACAGCATCGGCAGCACCTACGTCACGGTGTTGGATCGCTACAGCAAGGGCTTGCAGGCTCAGGGCGGCAAGTTGCTGCTGGCGGAAGTCAGCGTCGGCGTGCTGGAGCAACTGGAGCGCACCGGCATGCTCAATCAATTGGGCGAAGAAAACGTCTATCTCGAAACGCCGCGCGTCTACTTTGCCACCCGCCAGGCTATCCGTGCAGCCGAAAACTGGTTGTCCAGGCCTGCCGCGTAGACCGGAGGGTGGAAGTCTGATGCAACACCCCAATCGTAAGGAGAAAACTATGACAATCAAGACCTACAAAGACGGGACGCCGTTCACCGGCGTCATCGGACGCACCGTCGAGGAGTCCTCACCGGCCTGGCCGGAGCCGCCACGCCCGCTGGAGGGCGCGCCCAACGTGCTCTTCTTCGTGTTGGACGACGTCGGCTACGGGCAGATGTCCTGTTTTGGCGGGTTGGTGGAGACGCCGGTCATCGACAGCCTGGCCGCCAACGGTCTGCGCTACACTAACATGCACACCACGGCGCTGTGCTCGCCCTCGCGCGGCTGCATCCTGACCGGACGCAACCACCATCGTCTCGGCCTGGCCACCATCGCCGAAACTTCCACCGGCTACCCCGGCTACAACGGCATCCTGCCCTTTGACAAGGGCATGCTCAGCGAGATGTTGCTGCCGCAGGGCTACAACACCTTCTGCATCGGCAAGTGGCACCTGACCCCACCTGAACACGGGACTGCCGCCGGCCCCTACGACCGCTGGCCGTTAGGGCGCGGCTTCGAGCGCTACTACGGCTTCCTGGGCGGCGACACCAACCAGTGGTACCCGGAATTGGTCTACGACAATCACGCGGTCGAACAGCCCAAGCAACCGGAAGAAGGCTATCACCTGAGCGCTGACCTGGCCGACAAGGCCATCGAGTTCATCCAGGACGCCCACGTCACCGCTCCCGACAAGCCGTTCTTCCTGTACTATGCCACGGGCGCCGGCCATGCGCCGCACCACGTGCCGCAGGAGTGGGCCGACAAGTACAAAGGCAAGTTCGACATGGGCTGGGACAAATACCGCGAGGTTGTCCACCAGCGCCAGCTCGATATGGGCATCATCCCGGTGGGCACCGAACTGTCGGCGCACGACCCCGACGTGCCCATGTGGGACACGCTGCCGGCCGACGCCAAACAGCTCTATGCCCGCATGATGGAAGTCTATGCTGGCTTCATGAGCTTCACCGACTACCACTTCGGGCGCATCCTCGACTTCCTGCGCGAGATCGACGAGTTGGACAACACACTGATCGTCGTCATCTCCGACAACGGCGCCAGTTCCGAAGGCGGTCCGACTGGCTCACTCAACGAGATGTGCTTCTTCAACAACGTGGCGGAGTCACTCGAAGACAACCTCAAGATGATCGACGAGCTTGGCGGCACCACACTCTTCAACCATTACGCCTGGGGCTGGACCAACGCCGGCAACACGCCCTTCCGCCGCTGGAAGCGCGAGACCTACCGCGGCGGCA
>JACSRL010000248.1 GCA_014879765.1 Anaerolinea sp.
GAAACGCACACACGCGCGCCTGTCGACAAGCCCCGTTGACGGGGCGCCGTTGTGTAGCCGGGCGATTTATCGCCCGGCGGACCCGCGTGTGGAACGACTCGTCGCAAACGGCTCTAACTGCTCAACGACCGCGGGCAACTCGGCCAGGGAGGCGATGATGGCATCGGGGCGGATGGTCTGGCCCTCCTGATAGGCGAATCGCTCCGGCCGCGCCCAGGGATCCAGCGCCGACAGCTCCCCCAGAGGCACGCCCGGCTTCCAGATCGACCTGAAGCCGAACGATTTCGGGGCGAGCACGTCGTCGTCGTAGCGGTCGCCCACCGAGACCTGGATCTGCGTCACGCGCGGCCAGTCGCCGTAGAAGGCCGCATCTTGCTTCAGCGCGTTGTGAGTGTCCGGGGTGAGGATCTCTGTGAACAGCCGGGTCAGGCCCAGGGCGTCCAGCACCGGCTGTTGATACTTCCGCAGCCCGTTGGTGGCCACCACCAGGGCCCGATCGGGCCGCGCCAGTTGACGCAGCACCGTGGCCGCGTCATCCAGCGCCGCCGCGTAGGGCGGGCCGGCGTGGGCGTCGACGATCTGCTGCACGTCGGCCGTAAGCTGTACGCCCAGCGCCCCGGCCACCGTGGCCAGGATGTCGCCCCAGTCCATGGCCTGGATGGCGGGGATGGCCGGCGTTTCCTGACGCCTGCGATTCTCCTCCAGGACGCGGCCGCGTATCCCGGCCACGTCCAGCCCCGACTTCTCCGCGATCTCCCGAAAGACGGTGGGGAAGACGGCCGACTCGAACGGCCCGTGCAGGATGGTGTTATCCAGGTCAAGGAAGATGACGCTGCGCCACAGGTGTTTCACGGGGCGTTTGCTCCTTTACAACGCCAGCCGCGCCAGGGCAATCGCGCCCAGCGCCGGTTCGGCCACCGGGGTGATGGGCGCCAGCGTCAGGCTCAGCGTCTCGGCCGCGGCGAGGAACTCGCTCCGCACCAACTGGCTGCCCACGACCACGCCGCCGGCCAGCGCGCAGGGAACCGGGGCCGGCAGCTCCAGGCGATGGATCACCGCCTGCGTCGCCAGCGCCAGCTCATGGCCGGCGTCGGCCAGGATGCGCTGCGCCACGGGATCGCCGGCCGCAGCCACGGCATCCACCATCGACGCCAGCGCGGCGATCTCCTGTTTGCCCGCCAGCTCCCGGTAGACGCGCGGCACCAGTTCAGGGACGGTAGCCAGCGACCAGCGGGCCAGAATCGCCTCGCTGAGCGCCGTGGCCGGGCCGCGGCCGTCGAAGGCGCGCATGACCGCGCGCAGGGCCGCCAGGCCGATGGCGTAGCCGCTGCCCTCGTCCCCCAGCAGATGGCCCCAGCCGTCGGCGCGCGCCGTCTGCCCGGTCAGGCTGCGGCCGTAGACGATGGCGCCGGTGCCGCAGATCAGCGCCAGGCCCCAGCCCTGTGGCGTGCCGGCCGCCAGCACCAGTTCGGCGTCGTTGGCGATCAGGACGCGCGCCGCAGGGTAGAGCGTCGCCGCCCACTGCTGAAAGAAAGCCCGTTCTCCGGGGCGGTCCACGCCGGACAGGCCGATGCACAGCGCGCTCAACGGCGGCTGGGGCGCCATGCCTGCGGCGTCTGCGGCCGCGGCCATGGCCGCCACGATGGCTGCCTGGGCCGCTTCGTGGCCGACGACCTGGAAATTGGACGCGCCGGCCGCGCCCCTGCCCAGCACGCGGCCGGTCTCGTCGGCCAGCAGCGCGGCGGTCTTGCTGCCGCCGCCGTCGATTCCCATCAGGCAACGGGCTTCGTTCATGCCAGCTCCAGCGCCGCGCGCACCACGCCGCCGGCGCGATCCAGGCGGCCGCGCGCGGCCTCCGGCGCAAGACCGCCCAACTGGGCCACGATGGCGGTCTTGACCTCGTAGTCGCAGGCGGCCAGCGCGGCTTCGGCGGCTTCCGGCGTCAGCCCGCAGGCCATGGCCACGATGCGCCGCGCCCGGTCGCGCAGCTTGGCGTTGCTGGTCTGCACATCCACCATCAGGTTGCTGTAGCTCTTGCCCAGCCGGACCATGACGCCGGTGGAGAGCATGTTGAGCACCAGCTTCTGCGCCGTGCCGGCCTTGAGCCGGGTCGAGCCGGTCAGCGCCTCGGCCCCGGTCACGGGGGCGATCCAGATCTCGGCCAGGCTGGCCATGGGCGATGGATGGTGGCAGGCCAGGCTGACCACCAGCGCGCCGCGGCGTTTGGCCTCGGCCATGCCGCCCAGAACGTAGGGCGTGCGGCCGCTGGCGGCGACGCCCACCACGCTGTCCAGCGCGGTCACCTGCTGGGCTGCCAGGTCGCGCGCGCCGGCCTCCCGGTCGTCCTCGGCCCCTTCCACCGAATAGCGGATGGCGCGCTCGCCGCCGGCGATCAACGCCATCACCTGATCGGGCGCGACGCCGAAGGTCGGTGGACACTCCGACGCGTCCAGCACGGCCAGACGCCCCGAGGTGCCGGCGCCGAGGTAGATCAGCCGCCCGCCCTTGGCCATCCGTTGCGCAATGGCGTCGATCGCGGCCGCGATGTGATCCAGCTCCAGCGCCACGATCGCGGGCACTCTGCTGTCCTCGGCGTTGAGCAGGCGCACCATCTCCAGCGTCGGCAGCGTGTCGATGTTGACCGTGTTCGGATTGCGCGTTTCGGTGATGGGCAACGATGGGGCAGTAGCGTTCATGGAGGGTTCCTTGTCAATCCTGCGCGATCTGCTTGACCAGCACGCGGTACTCCCGCCAGGGCTTGAACCCATACGGGGCGTAGAAATCCAGCGCCGAAGTCCAGTCGATGACGCAGCCGCGCACGCCGTAGGCGCGCAGCCGCCACAGGCCGAAGCTCAACAGCGCCGAGCCCAGCCTCTGGCCGCGATTGCCGGCGCCGACGCCGATGGGGCCAAGCTGGCCCCACGGAGTGGGCAGATGCGACATAAAATAGCGGTCCAGCGGCTCGACCGCGTAGCGCCAGCGCCGGCGAGTGCGGCAGAAACCGGCCAGCCGCGCTGGACTCCGCTCGTTGAAACGCCACAGGAGGAGGTACTCCGACATTTTGCCGCCCATGCGGCAAAACTCTTCGAACTCGAAGCGCCAGCGGCCGGGGAATTCCGCGTGCAGGAAGGCCAGCAGCGGGCCCTGGTCAGCCGGACGTCCAACGGCGATTCTGACGTCGAAGTCGACATCAGGCGGCGGACGGTGGCTGTGGCTGGCGTCGATGGCCAGGTCGCGCGCCACGTCCCAGACCGTGGACTCGCTGGCGCGCGGGCGGTAGCCGCGGGCAGCAAAAAAGGCTTCGCTGCCCAGCGCCGCGGGCAGGCCGGGCGCGAAGGGGCGCAGGCCGCCGCCCAGCCGGGCCGCCGTGCAGCCCTGTTCCGCCAGCCACCTCTCGGCCCAGCTCAGCAGCGCCGAGCCGAGGCCGCGGCGCTGCCAGGCCGGCGCGATGGCCAGCGCGTCGATCCAGCCCACCTGCGGCGGCGAGGTCGCGGCATCGTCGGGCAGCGCGCTGGCCAGGATGAAGCCGGCCGGTGTGTCGTCCACCAGCGCCAGCCGGCCGGCCTGGACGCTGCCGGTGGCCGGTTGGCTGTTGTGACGGGTCAGCGCCTCTGTGATGGCCAGGTCTGCGCCGCACGCCTGGTTCCACAGCGCAGTCACAGCTTCGATCTGGCGCGGCTGGCGGGGATCGAAGGGCTGAAGGTGCATCGAGTGGGTCTCCTGTCACAGACCGAAGCGCGCTTTGGCGCTCAGGATGCGCAGCACCGCCTCGTCCAGACGCGCCGGTTCGATCCGCCGGTCGGCGACCCAGCGGAGAATCGTGGCGTGCGCCGCGTGCAGCACGTCGTAGTCGGTGTTGAAGAGCAGCACGTCCGCGCCCGCGGCCAGGGCATGGGCCGCGGCCAACGGCGCGGGGTAGCCGCTGCTGGCCAGCGCGCCCATCTCCAGCGAGTCGGTGAAGGCCAGGCCGGTGAAGCCCATCTCCTGGCGCAGCAGCGTTGTCATCACGCGCCGGGAGAGTGTGGCTGGCAGGTGCGGCTCCATGGCTGGAAAATGAACGTGGGCCGACATGACGCCGGTCACGCCGGCGGCGATGGCGGCGCGGAAGGGGATGAACTCCACCGCCTCCAGCCGGTCGCGGGCATGGGCCACCACCGGCAGCGCGATGTGGGAATCGACGGTGGTGTCGCCGTGGCCGGGGAAGTGCTTGCCCACCGCCATGATGCCCGCGCCTTGCAGGCCCTCGATCAGGGCCGCGCCGCAGGCCGCCGCCAGCGCCGGATCGCTGCCGAAGGAGCGGGTGTTGATCACCGGGTTGGCGGCGTTGCTACCGCAGGTATCCAGCACTGGCGCCAGGTTGATGTTGATCCCCACCTCCCGCAGCTCGGCGGCCATCGCGGTCGCGATCTGACGAACCGCGGCCGGCCCGCCCGCGGCGGCGACTTCCAGCGGGCTGGGGAACTCGGTGAAGCCCTTGGCCGCGCGCAGCCGCGTCACCCGGCCCCCCTCCTGGTCGATGGCCAGCAGCAGGGCGGGCTGGCCCTGTTGGCGGGCGTGCGCCTGAATGTCGCGGGACAGGCGCGCCAGCGCCGGCCGCGAGGCCACGTTGCGCTCGAAATAGACCAGCCCGCCCAGGTGCAGGTCGGTCAGGGCATCGCGCAGCGGTGGGGTGAGCTCGGTCCCGTCGAAGCCGGCGCAGAGCACCTGGCCGGCCTTCTGCTCCAGGGTCATGGCAGCCAGCGTCGCGGCCGGGTCGGGAGAGGGGATGGTCATGGCGTCACCCTTTCACCGCGCCGACGCGCAGGCCCTGCATGAAGTAGCGCTGGAAGGCGAAGAAGAAGAGGATCATGGGAATGGAGGCCAGCGCCGCGCCCGACATCAGCAGGCCGTAGTTGGTGCCGAACTCGCTGTTGTAGATGTAGGAGAGGCCGACCTGCAAGGTGAATTTGTCGGGCGACTGCAGGATCACCAGCGGCCAGAGGAAGGCGTTCCAGTAGCGCTGGAAGGCGAAGATGGCGGTCACTGCCATGGCCGGCGCGGCCAGCGGCACGATAATGCGGGTGAAGGCCTGCCACTCCGAGGCGCCGTCGATGCGGGCCGCCTCCTCCAGCTCGCTGGGCAGGGTCTGGATGTACTGTTTGAGCAGGAAGATGCCGATCACGTCGGCCAGCCCCGGCATCAGCACCCCCAGGAAGGTGTCCACCAGCCTGAGCTCGGCGATCATCAGGTAGAGGGGCACCAGCGTCACCTGGCCGGGGATCATCAACGCGGCCAGGATCATCCAGAAGAAGACGCGCGAGCCGGGGAACTTGCGCTTGGCAAAGGCGTAGCCGGCCATGGTGTCGAAGAGGACATGGATGCCGGTGCTGATCAGCGCCAGGGCCAGGGTGTTGACGAACCAGAGCAGCATCCGCGGCATGGCGATGATCTGCCCTGGGAGCTTCAGCTTGCCCTGGCCGCTGAGCTTGATGATGTTGCGGAAGTTCTCCAGCGTCGGCTCGCTGGGGATCAGCTCCGGCGGCAGCTTGACGGTGGCCGAGGCCGGCGTGAGCGCGGTGGCAAAGAGCCAGTAGAGCGGAAAGAGACTGACGATCGCGACGGCGGTCAACAGCAGCAGGATCAGCAGGTTGGGCAGTCGCCGCCGCAGCCTGTACCACGACCAGCGGGCCGGCCTTTTCGCTTCGACGCCAGAGGAGACGCTCATGGTCAATACTCCACGTCGGTGCTGAGCACCTTGAACTGGAAGAAAGAGAAGATGGCGATGATGGCAAAGAGGATCAGCGCCTGCGCGCTGGCGCGGCCGAAGTTGAAATCGCTGAAGGCGGTCATGTAGATCAACTGCACGATGGTGGTGGTGCGGTTGATGGGGCCGCCGCCGGTCATGATGTAGACCCGCTCGAAGATCTGGAAGCCGGCGATGGTGTAGATCACCATCAGGTAGAGGGTGGTGGGCTTGAGCAGGGGCACGGTGATGCGCATCCATTTCTGGATGCCGTTGGCCCCCTCGACCTCGGCCGCCTCGTAGAGCTCGCGCGGGATGGAGCCGATGGAGGCGGAGTAGAGCACCACGCCGGTGCCCGGCACCACCAGCACGGTGCTGATGATGATGCTCCAGAGCGCCATGTCAGGGTTTTGCAGCCAGAGCACCCGCGGCAGCCCCAGCGAGCGCAGCAGAAAGTTGAAGAAACCGTAGTCAGGTTCGAAGATCCAGATCCAGACCAGCGAGATGACGATGATGCTAATGACGTAGGGCAGGTAGAAGGCGCCGCGGAAGAGCGACTGGAAGCGGTTGGCCAGCGGCTGCAGCAGCGCGGCCACGATCAGCGAGCTGGTGATCCAGGCGGCGACGACGAAGAAGGCGTAGATGAAGGTGTGCCACATGGAATCGATGAAGAGCTGGCTGGAGAAGACCGCGCGGAAGTTGTCCAGGCCGATCCAGGTGCTTTCCCGCAGTGTGACCTTCTGGAAAGCCATCACCACCGCCCGCAGCACCGGGTAGCCGATGAAGACGCCGAAGAGGATCATGCTGGGCGCGATGAAGAAATAGCTCCACTTGTAGCGATGCCAGGCCTTGCCGATGCGTGTGCCGAGGGGCAGGGGTGTTGCGCTCATGGGATGCTCCTTGGTGGCGTAACACGTAATGCGTAACACGTAATGCGTAACCCGGAGTGTGTGAGGATGGGAGTCGTTTCTGAGTTACGCTGGGCGTGAGGGATGGGCGTCGGCGCCCGGCGCTGGACTACGACGTCCAAGCGCCGGGCGCCTGACTATCTGGCGCTTTCTCGATGCTCTGGCCGGTCTCCGACCGAGCCAGGCCAGGCCGCTCCGGCCGGTCTTTGCGCGGCCGCTCCGGCCGGTCTCCGACCGAGCCGCTCTGTCGCGCTCGCCAGGCCGCTCCGGCCGGTCTTTGCGCGGCTGCTCTGGCCGGTCTCCGACCGAGCCGCTCTGCCGCGCTCGCCAGGCTGCTCTGGCCGGTCTCCGACCGAGCCGCTCTGCCGCGCTCGCCAGGCCGCTCCGGCCGGTCTTTGCGCGGCCGCTCCGGCCGGTCTCCGACCGAGCCGCTCTGCCGCGCTCGCCAAGCCGCTCCGGCCGGTCTCCGACCGAGCCGCTCTGCCGCGTTCGCCAGGCCGCTCCGGCCGGTCTCCGACCGAGCCGCTCTGTCGCGCTCGCCAGGCCGCTCCGGCCGGTCTCCGACCGTGCCACCTCTTACTGGCTCAGCGCGTCCAGCTCAGCCTGATAGGCCGGCGCGATGGCGTCCATCGCCTCCTGGGCCGTCTCCGCGCCCAGGATGATGGCCTGCAGGGCCGCGCCGTACTGCTGGCCCAGCTCGGCCGACGTGGCCACCGGCGCTTCGTAGACGCCGTACTCCACCAGCTTGGCGACCACCTCGCGGTTGGGCGTGGTGGCATAGCTGGTGTTGCTGCGGCGCAGACCGGGGGCCAACTGCCAGCCCTCCACATCCTGCGCCACCTGGCTGCCGGTCAGGTAGTCGGCCAGTTTGTGCGCAGCCGCCAGCTTGGCCTCGTCTTCCACATCCACCACCGCGAAGAGGCCGAAGGCGCCGTTGGTCACCAGGGTGTTGGCGTCGCCCATGGGCGGCGGCACAACCTGGAAGGGGAAGCTGGAGCCTTCCAGATCGGGGATGAAGCCGGGGGTGCTCATCAGCATGGCGACGGTCTGGCGGTCCTTGAACTGGGCGCGCACGCCGGCCTGGTCGACGGTGCCGAAGTCAGGGGGCGTCACCTTGTGCTCCAG
>JACSRL010000577.1 GCA_014879765.1 Anaerolinea sp.
ATTGCCGTCAGCAACTGGCCCATGCCCGCCTACGATATTCTTACACCAATCCGCGACTCAGTGTAAACGGGTTACGCATTACGGGCTACGCATACCCAGAGACGCTTCCCGCGATTCCGGTTACGGGTTACGCATTACGAGTTACGCTTCACGCTTCACGCCTCACTGAAACAGCGAGTCCACGAACACCCGCGCGTCGAACGGCGCCAGATCCTCCATGCGCTCGCCGGTGCCGACGAAGCGCACCGGCAGGCCCAGCTCCTGGGCGATGGCGAAGACCATGCCGCCCTTGGCGGTGCCGTCCAGCTTGGTCAGGATCACGCCACTGATGGCCACGGCTTCCTTGAAGTGACGGGCCTGGCTGAGCGCGTTCTGGCCGGTGGTGGCATCCAGCACCAGGAAGGTCTCGTGCGGCGCCTTGTGTACCTGGCGGGCGGCCACGTTGCGCACCTTCTCCAGCTCCTTCATCAGGTTGAACTTGGTGTGCAGCCGGCCGGCCGTGTCGATGATCAGCAGATCGGCGTTGCGGCTCTCCTGGCAGGCGCGAATCGCGTCGTAGACCACCGCGCCCGGATCCGCGCCCTGGCCCTGGCTGATCACCTCCACGCCGACGCGCTCGCCCCAGATCTCAAGCTGATGCACGGCCGCGGCGCGGAAGGTGTCGGCCGCGGCCAGCACCACCTTGCGGCCATGCTGCTTGTAGAGCCGGGCCAGCTTGGCGATGCTGGTGGTCTTGCCGGAGCCGTTGACCCCCACGATCAGGATCACCGTCAGCAGCCGCGGCTCGTCGATCTCCATCGGCTCCGCGCCGCCCAGCACAGCCAGCATCTCCTGCTTCAGCACCGCCTGGGCCTGGTCGGGCCGCTTGATGGCTTCCTTGGCCACGCGCGTCCGCACACGGCTGACCAGGGCCTCGGTGGTCTCGATGCCCACATCGCCCATGATCAGCGTCTCTTCCAGCTCCTCCCAGGTCGCCTCGGTGATCTCGTTGGTCTGGAAGATCGCGCCCAGCCGGCCCATCAGGCCGCCGCGGGTTTTCTCCAGACTCTCGTGGATGCGCTGCTCATCGGCGCGCTGTTCTTCCTGTGATCGGCGAAAAAGCTTAAGCACCTTGGATCCTTACCTCCAGATTGGTCAGCTCGCCAGCTTCGGACAGACAAGACGTGCGCAGATGCTGCGCACGTCGCAAGTGGAGAGTTCGCAAATCGCCGGCTGTCCGCTGGGCGTTGATCCTCAGGCGGCCGCGGCGCAGTTCGAAATCCTGGTCTGAACCGTACCCTGTGCAGTTGCATTATAGCGCACGGCCTGCGATTGGCAAGTCACCGCGCGGTTGTGCTATAATCGGCCCGCGGCAGCACTGCTGCCGCCATCCCAACTCTGCCACTGAGAGCCTTCCCTGTGGGCGCGCCTGGCCGGCCAGCCTCGCCCAGAGGGAAGTTGATCAGGCCCGGAGGCCGACGCAACCGTGTTTCAAGAATCACCCCGATCCCGCGCCCGCGTGGCGTTGGAGGGCGCGCAGCGCTTCGAGGCCGCCAGCGGCCTGCTCTTTCGTGACAAAACGCTGCTCCAGCGCGCTCTGACCCATCGCTCCTACCTGAACGAAACCCGCTACCTGTTGCAAGCCGACAACGAACGCCTGGAGTTCCTGGGCGATGCGGTGCTGGACTTCATCGTCGGCGAATATCTCTACCACCGCTTTCCTGAGATGCGGGAGGGAATGCTGACCAACCTGCGCGCCGCGCTGGTGCGCGAGGAGACGCTGGCCGCGTTCGCGGTCCAGCTCAACCTGGGCCAGCATCTGCTGATGGGCCGCGGCGAGGCGGAAAGCGGCGGCCGCGAGCGTCCCGCCACCCTCTGCGGCGCGTTCGAGGCGCTGGTGGGCGCGCTCTACCTGGACCAGGACCTGGAGGCGGTCAAGACCCTGCTCTTTGCGCTGGTGGAGCCAGCCCTGCCTGAGTTCGTGGACATCGCAGCCTTCAAGGACGCCAAGAGCCGCCTGCAGGAGTGGAGCCAGAACACCTACCGCGCCACGCCGCGCTACCACATGGCCCAGGCCAACGGCCCTGACCACGACAAACAGTTCACCGTCCACGTGGTGATCGCCGGCCACGTCTGGGGCATCGGCCAGGGGCGCTCCAAGCAGGTGGCCTCCATGGACGCGGCCGCCAACGCGCTGGCATATGCCGAGGCGCACCAGTACGACGAAATCATCCCGCTGCCCGATCTGCTCCCCCCCCAGCCCGACGAAGTGGCCGACGATGCCGGTGAAACAGCCGATGGCTGAGCGTCCCTGGCTGATCACCGGCGCCACCGGCCTGCTGGGCCAGGAGCTGGTGCGCCAGGCCGTGGGCCGCGCGCCCCTCTGCGGCACATTTTTCAGCCGCCAGCCAGACCCGCATCCCGCCGTGGCCTGGGCGCCGCTGGATGTGGGCGACAGCGCGGCCGTACACGCGCTGATACACGCCTTGCAGCCCGCGGCGATCATCCACACGGCCTATCGCAAGACCGACCCGGACCTCTGGCGCGTCACCGCGTTGGGCGCGGGATATGTGGCCCAGGCCGCCGCCCAAGTCGGCGCCCGTCTGGTACACGTCTCCTCCGACGTGCTGCTGGACGGCGAACACGCCCCCTACGACGAAAGCGCGCGTCCCGGCCCGCTGCACCCCTATGGCTTTGCCAAGGCCGAGGCCGAGCGGCTGGTCGCGCAGGCCGCGCCCGAGGCGGCCCTGGTGCGCACCTCGCTGATCTGCCGGCTGGATCCGCCCGATCCCATCAGCGCCTGGATCATCGACAGCGTGCAGCAGGGGCAGCCCATCACCCTTTTCACCGACGAGATCCGCTCGCCCGTGTGGGTGCAGGACCTGGCCGCCGCGCTGCTGGAGCTGGCTACGCTGCCCTTCGCCGGTATCCTCAACGTGGCCGGGCCGCAGCCGCTGAGCCGCTATGCCATGGGGCTGCGTCTGGCGCGCCATCTGGGCCTCGATGTGCGCGGCCTCAGCGCGGGCAGCAGCCTGGCCAGCGGCCTGCAGCGCCCGCGCAACTGCACCCTGGAGGTGAGCCTGGCCCAGCGCCTGCTGCGCACCCGTCTGCGCGGCTACGACGAAGGGCTGGAAAGCCTATGAGCGATCGACAGAACCTGGCCCCCGACGACACAGCCCATTTCGACCAGGCCGCGCCCGAGCCATTCGCCGCCGGCGCGCCGAAACAGCCGGCCACCAACGTGCTGGATGACTGGGTCGTCTACCCGGCCATGGCCCTGGGCATCCTGGCCACCACCTTCTTTCCCATCCTGCTGGGCCAGCAGCTCTGCCTGCCCCTGCTCAGCGCGGCCGTGGTGATCCCCATGTTCCTCTGGGCGCTGCGCCAGGGCCGGCCGGGCAAGGCGATCACGCTGGCCCTTTTCTGGGCCGCGCTGCAGTCGCTCTCGGTGATCGCTGCCAGTTGGCTCTTCGAGGAAAGCGCCTGGCGCGCGGTGCAGGGGGGGCTGGAATATCGCTCCGCCTGGCTGCAGTGGATCGCGGGCGGCCCGCCGGTGACCATGGCCCCGGCGCTGGATGTCGCCCGCCAGGGCATCGACCTCCTTCTCTATGCCCTGGCCAGCGCGCTCACCGGCGGCGTGGGGGGCCTGCTGCTGTTGACCCTGGCGCTGGATCGCTTCAATTTCACCGTCGCCTCCCTGCTGGCCACGGCGCAGCAGCCGGCGCTGGCCCTCATCGCCGCCTGGCCGCTGTGGCTGATCGTCCGGCTGGTGGGCTATATCATCCTCGGCGCGTTCCTGGCCGAGCCGCTGGCCAACATCGACCTGTGGCCGATCTCCTTTCCGACCTGGCTGCGCGCCCGCTGGCGGCTGTTGCTGCTGGGCCTGGGCGTCATCCTGCTGAGCGTGCTGTTGCAGCTCCTGCTGGCGCCGCTCTATCAGACGATTCTGCGCGCCGCCATCGGTTGACGACACACACCAAAGACTTCGGAAGTCGCCGCCTGCTTGAACGCGTCACACGGCGTCTCGCCAGGCAGGCGGCGACTTCCGAAGTCTCTATGCCTCGATACAAACCATGCGACTGAAACAACTGGAACTGCAAGGCTACAAAACCTTCGCCGCCAAAACCAACTTTGTCTTCCAGGGCGGCCTGACCGCCATCATCGGCCCCAACGGCAGCGGCAAGTCCAACGTGGCCGACGCCATCCAATGGGTGCTGGGCGAGCAGACCTATGGCCGGCTGCGCGCCAAACGCAGCGAGGACATGATCTTCAGCGGCTCCAACGAGCGCGCCCGGCTGGGCATGGCGCAGGCCAGCCTGACCCTGGACAACAGCGACGGCTGGCTCAACGTCGACTACGGCGAGGTGGTCATCACCCGCCGCACCTACCGCTCCGGCGAAAACGAGTACTACCTCAACGGCACGCGCGTCCGGCTGCGCGATATCAGCGAGCTGCTGGCCCAATCGGGCCTGGCCAAGCGCACCTACACCGTCATCGGCCAGGGGCTGGTCGACCAGGCCCTTTCCCTCAAGCCCGACGAGCGCCGTGCCCTGATCGAGGAGGCCGCCGGCATCACCGGCCACCAGGCCAAACGAGCCACCGCGCTGCGCGAGCTGGAGGAGACCCGCACCAACTTGCAGCGCGCCCAGGACATCCTGGGGGAGATCGAGCCGCGGCTGCGCTACCTCAAGGTGCAGGCGCGCCGCGCCGAGGAGCGCATGCAGGTTCAGGCCGACCTGGACGCCCAGTTGCGCCTCTGGTATGGCCACCGCTGGCGCCGCGCGCTGGACGACCTGGAGCGCGCCCACGGCCAGGAGCGCGAGGTGCGTACCCTGGTCGAGGCGCGCCAGACGCGGCTGCACCAGTTGGACCAGCGCGATGGGGAGCTGCGCCAACGCTACGGCGAGCTGCGCAACCAACTGGGCGACTGGCACCGGGAGAGCAGCTTGCTGCACCGCCGCGCCGAAACCGCCCAGCGCGAGCTGGCCGTGGGCAACGAGCGGCTGCGCCAACTGGAGGCGCGGCGGCTGGACCTGCTGGCCGAGCTGGCCCCGCTGCAAGAGCGGCTGCACAGCCAGCAGCAGCAGGTGCAGTCGGCCGAAAGCGCGCGCAACGCCGAGCAGGCCGGGCTGCGGGAGCTGCAAAGCGCGGCCGCCGCGCTGCAGGCCCGCCTGGACGCGGTGGAAAACGAGCGCCGCACCCGCCAGAGCCAACTGGCCGCCATCCAGCGCCGCCAGGCCCAGTTGCAGGGGGAACTGGCCGCGCAGGAGCGCAAGCTGCTGGAACAGGAGAGCCGCACCGCCACCCTGGGCGAGGAGCGCCAGCGACTAGAGGCGGAAGTAGCCGCGGCCCAGGCCAGCCAGGCCGAGCTGACGCCGCAGAGGGCCGCCTTGCAGGCGCGGCTGGCGGAGCTGGAAGCCGAGGGCGCGCAGGTGACCGAGCGCCGGCAGGCGCTGCTGCAAGCCATCGCCCAGGGCGAGGCCGAATTGGCCCGCCATGACCAGCAACTGGCCAGCCTGCGCCGCAACGCCGACCGGCTGCACGACCAGCTCGATCTGTTGCAGCGGCTGAAGGATGAGGGCGAGGGCTACAGCGGCGGCGCCCGCTCGGTGATGCGCAGCCTGAGCGACCCGCGCGGCGCACCCCTGCGCGGCATCATCGGCGCGGTGGCCGACCAGCTTCAGGTGCCGGCCGAGCTGGAGCTGGCCATCGAGACCGCGCTGGGCGGCCGCCTGCAGGATATCATCGTCGAGCAGTGGAGCGACGCGGAGCGGGCCATCGAATGGCTAAAACGCACCAACGGCGGCCGCGCCACCTTTTTGCCGCTGGACACCCTGCGCGCCGGCCAGCCCATGAAGCCGCCCAGCGGCCCCGGCGTCGTCGGCCTGGCCTCGCAGTTGGTCAAGGCCGAGCCGCGGCTGGCCAGGTTGGTCGATTACCTGCTGGGCCGGGTCGTGGTCACCAGAGACCTGCCCACCGCGCGCCGCGTGCTGGACAGCACCCCCGAACGCCCCACCGTGGTCACGCTGGAGGGAGACATCGTGCGGCCGGGCGGCAGCGTCAGCGGCGGCAGCGTGGCCGCACGGCGCGATCAGGGCGTGCTGGGCCGGGAGCGCAGCCTGCGCGAGCTGCCGGAGCAGCTTCGCCAGGCCGCGGCCGCGGTCACAGCCCAGGAGCAGGAGCGCCAGGCCAGCCACGAGGCGTTGCGCCAGCAGCGCCAGGCGCTGGGCGAGCTGGATCAGACGCTGGCCGGGCTGGCCCGCCGCCGGCAGAGCGAAAGCGCGGCCCTGGCGCAGTTGCAGGGCCAGGCCAGCCAGATCGAACAGCAGGTGCGGCGCGGCCAGCAGCGGCTGGCCGGCGCGGGCGAGGAGCAGCGCAGCCTGGCCGGCCGGGCCGAGCAGATTCGCCAGCGCCTGGCCGAGCTGGCCGGCCAGCTCGAGCGGGCCAGCCAGGAGAGCGCCGCAGCCGCAGCCAGCCTGGCCGAGATGGACGCGGGCGAGCTGACCGCCGAGTTGATGCAGCGCCGCGCCGATGCCAACGTGGCAACCGGCCGCGTGGCCAGCCAGCAGACCCTGCTGCACAGCCAGCAGCGCCTGCTGGCCCAGGTGCAGGATGAGCTGCGCGACAAGCAGACCCGGGCTGACGCGCTGGCCCAGGAACACGAGACCTTGCAGACCCACGTGGCCGAGCTGCACGGCGGCGACGCGCACCTGACCGCGGAGATCGAACGCTACGCGGCGCTGATCGAGCCGGCCGAGGCCGCGCTGGCCAGCCTGGAGGCCGAGCGGACCAGCCTGAGCGCCGACGAAAACGAGCAGCGCAAACAGCTTCAGGGGGAGGAGCAGAGCCACAACCGCACCCTGCTGGCCTTGCAGCGGGCGCGCGACGAGCTGGAGCACCTGCGCGGCGAGATCGAGCACGATGTGGGGCTGGTGGAGCTGGAGGAGAGCGAGGCGCTGGACACCCAGCAGCCGCTGCCGCTGCGCCCGCTGGTGGAGCGTCTGCCGGTGGTCGATGTCCTGCCCGACGGCATCGAGCCGGAGATCAAGCGGCTGCGTCTGCAATACAGCCGGCTGGGCAGCGTCAACCCCAACGCGCCCGAGGAGTACGCCGCGGCCCAGGAGCGATTCGAATTCCTCACCAGCCAGTCGGCTGACCTGCGCACCGCGGCCGAGACGCTGGAAAAGGTGGTCGGCGAGCTGGACGAGGTGATGAAGCGCGAGTTCATGGTCACCTACCGGGCGGTGGCGCGCGAGTTCAAGGAACGCTTCACCGTGCTCTTCGGCGGCGGCGCGGCGCAGTTGGTGCTGACCGAGCCGGACGATCCCATGAACAGCGGCATCGACATCGTGGCGCGACCGCCGGGCAAGCGGGTGCAGGCGCTGCCGCTGCTCAGCGGCGGCGAGCGCAGCCTGACCGCGGCCGCGCTGATCCTGGCCATTCTCAAGGTCAGCCCGCCCCCCTTCTGCATTCTGGACGAGGTCGATGCGGCGCTGGACGAGGCCAACGTGGACCGCTTCCGCGCGGCCCTGCGCGAGGCGGCCCAGGAGACCCAGTTCATCGTCATCACCCACAACCGCGGCACCATCGAGGCCGCCGACACCATCTACGGCATCTCCATGGGCTCCGACAGCGTCTCGCAGGCGCTGTCGCTGCACCTGGAGGAGATGGAAGGGCGGCGCGAGCTGGTGGCGGATTGACATCATGCCCGCGGCTCGGGCCGGTCTCCTGACCGAGCCCGCCATGCACCCCGCGTCCCAGGCA
>JACSRL010000173.1 GCA_014879765.1 Anaerolinea sp.
GCGTGTTGGTGACCGTCGGCGTCGCGCTGGGCGTGGTCGGGATTTCGCTGTAGCGCCAGATCTTGCCGCTCCAGTCGACGATCACCAGGTCGTCCATGCTCTGCACGTACAGGTCCATGATATCGGCGCCGGCCGGTGAGGCCACCTGCTGCCAGGTGACGCCATCGTCGGTGCGCAGCAACAGCCCCTGGCCGGTGCAGATCTCCGCGATCGCGTCGGGCACGTTGGTGCAGCCCACCGCGTAGCCGTGCTGGCTGTCCACCATCTGGATGTTCCAGAGGCGCGGCCGGCCGCTGATGCTGGCCGCGCTGCCCATTTGCCAGTTCAGCCCGCCGTCGGTGGAGCGCTGGATGTGGACTGTGTTGTCGGCCGCGCTGTTGCTGCCGCCGACCAGCCAGCAGGTGCTGTTGGTGGTACACCAGACGCCGTAATAGCGCGCCGAAGGCGCGCCGCGGCGGGTCAGGGTCACGCCGTTGTCCCCGGTATAGAAGGTGCTCTGCTTGGCCGCGCTGTAACAGACGCCGGGGGAGGGGCAGGAGAAGTCGTAGATGACGAACTCGCGCGGGTCGTTGGCCACCACCGCGCCGAAGTTGACGCCATCGGTGCTGCGCAGCAGATTGGCCATGCGGCCCGGCTCGGCCGCATAGCCGGTGGTGCCGGCGAAGAGGGTCGTGCCCACGCCGCTGGCGCCGGCCGACCAGAGCCAGCCGCTCCAGACGTTGTTGACGATGGCGCCGCTCTGCCAGGTGACGCCGCCGTCCAGGGTGTAGCGGATGCGCGGGCTGCTGGCGCCGATCACCCAGCAGCGGTTGGCATCGACGCAGGCCAGGCCGCGCATGAAGCGGTTGGTGTTGGGCACGGGGATGGTGCTCCAGGTCTGGCCGCCGTCGGTGGTCTTGGCCAGGGTAGAGGCGCCGATCCCCTCGTTGACATTCCAATCCGGCCCGCCCAGGGCATAGCCGACCAGCGGGGTAGGAAAGACGACGGTGTACCAGTAGACGCCCGGCGCGTTGTGTACCTGGGTCCAGTTCAGCGTGGGCGCCTCTGGCTGGGCAGCCGAGGGCGCGGCCAGCAGCAGCCCGCCGCCGGCCGCCGCCAGCAGGGTGGCCAGCAGCAGCCCCAAGGCCGTGCGCAGGCGTCGGGTGGTGCGATGTAGTTGTGTGTTCATGGTGAGACTCTCCTCGTGGTGGGACGGATGCCCGCTGCACGCAGGCGCGTTCGCCAGTGTAGCATGACAAGATGAAGAGGAGATTAACGCAGAGCTGCCATATACGAGCGGGAACCTTAAGGTTTTGTCATATGGGGTGCATTCAAAATCAGTTGGGCGCTTTCACGGAAATTTAATCGGCTGCTAAACGCGACGGTTTTGATGTTTCCATTGCCTTGGAAGCAAGGGCGATCGGTGTTATACTTGGGTCCAAATTCTATCGAACGGCGCGTGAGGCTATGATGGGTTCCTGGGAAACGAAGAGTCCATGGTTCTGCGCCGATGATGAGTACGTGAGGTTAGAGCGATGACGATAGCAACAACTCTCGGCAGCCTTGATCGGCTGCAAAGACTCTATCACACAGGATATGGCGATAGCTTTTTGGATGTCGCACTGCGTAAGCTGGTCGAACGACAGATAGCACGTGATAAGGACGACCTGGCGCGTGTCGATGCCGAGTTGCTGCGCTTCGAGGAGCGCTACGGCATGTCATCGGATCAGTTCTGGCAACAGTACCAGGCGGGTCAGTCGGAGGACTCGGAGGACTTCACCGAGTGGAATGTCTTCTGCAAGATGAGACAGCGCATTATCTCCCGACTGCATATCTTAACAGTGAGCTGACATGGCGGTAGATCCATCTACATACCTTGCAGAAGTTGAGCTTGCCTTGATCGTTAGCCAGATCGTTGCGCGTTACGAGGTAGTTCGTTCTTGGTACAACACGGACGATGGCTATATCCGGGTGCGGATTGCGTTGACAAATGGAGATTTTCTGGAGTCCACTGAGTACTTCGTGGTTGATCAAGGACATGTTCAGATCATGGATTATCGGCATCAATGGATGGATGGGACTCGCACTAGCCTTCGGCGCCGCTGGGACTGCACCCCTCACCATCCAGAGGTAGATGGCTTTCCTCATCATGTACATGTGGGGAGCGAAGGTAATGTAGTCACGGGTAGGGTTCTGGGCGTGATCGATCTCCTACATCTGATAGAAAAGGATATGTCGGTATAGCGGTGCAGGCTTACTGAATTTGTTCTAGCCGCTTGGGTATACTCATGCCATGACTAGCATCATCTACCTCGACCACGCCGCCACCACGCCGGTGCGACCGGAGGCGCTGGCGGCGATGTTGCCTTATTTCAGCCAGCAGTATGGCAATCCCAGCAGCCTGCATCGCCTGGGGCGTGAGACGGCCAGGGCGCTGCGCACGGCGCGCGGGCAGACCGCGGATGTGTTGGGCTGCACGCCAGGCGAGCTGGTCTTCACAAGCTCCGGCACTGAGGCTGACAATCTGGCGCTGCGCGGCGTGGCGCTGGCCCGCCGCCAGCGCGGCGCGGGCAACCATCTGATCGTCAGCGCGGTGGAGCACAAGGGCATTCTCGACACCGCCTGTCACCTGCGTGACGACTTTGGCTTTGAGCTGACCCTGCTGCCGGTGGATGCGACCGGCCAGGTCGATCCAGCCCATCTGGCCGCGGCCATCCGCCCCGACACGGTTCTGGTGAGCATCATGGCCGCCAACAACGAGGTGGGCACGGTTCAGCCGCTGGCGGCGCTGAGCGCGGTCTGCCGGGCGCGCGGCGTGCCCTTCCACAGCGACGCGGTGCAGGCCTCGGGCGCGCTCTCGCTGCGGGTGGATGAGCTGGGCGTCGATCTGCTGTCGCTGGGCGCGCACAAGTTCTATGGTCCCAAGGGCGTTGGTCTGCTCTACGTGCGCCGCGGCGTGCCGCTGCAGCCGCAGATCACCGGCGGCAGCCAGGAGGGCAAGCGCCGCGCCAGCACCGAGAACGTGCCCTTCATCGTCGCCCTGGCCACAGCGTTGACCCTGGCGCAGGGCGAGCGCCTGGCGGAAAGCGCCCGGCTGACGGCTTTGCGCGACCGGCTGATCGAGGGGGTGTTGGCCGCGATCCCTGACAGCTACCTGACCGGCCACCGCACCGAGCGCCTGGCCAACCATGCCAGCTTCGTGGTGCGCGGCGTCGAGGCTGAGGGGATGCTGATCGGGCTGGACATGGCCGGCATCTGCGCCAGCAGCGGTTCAGCCTGCACCAGCGGCGCACAGGAGCCCAGCCACGTGTTGATGGCCATGGGCGTGCCGCGCATCGACGCCGCCGGCCATCTGCGTCTCAGCCTCGGCCACAGCAACCGCGACGCCGACGTCGATCGCCTGCTGGAGGTGCTGCCGCCGCTGGTGGCCCGGCTGCGGGAGCTGTCGCCGTTCAGTAACGAGTGAAACGTGAAACGTGACCGGAAGGCTCTTCCGCGATATGGGAATTGGCTCTGAGTCATGGGCTACCGCTTGCGGACTTCAGAACTCACTTCACGCCTCACGCCTCACGTTTCACGTTTCACGTGCCATACGCTGACGCTCATCCCATGGACCACACCCCCCTGTTCGCCCACATCGATGCCAAACGCGCTGAGCTGGACCGGCAGCGGCCTCTGAACGCGGTCGAGGCTGCAAGGCTGCGTGAATACCTGGATGTGGAGTGGACCTACAACTCCAACGCCATCGAAGGCTCGACCTTGACGCGGCAGGAGACGCTGGTGGTGCTCAAGCATGGCCTGACCGTGGGCGGCAAGCCGCTGGTGGAGCACCTGGAGGCGATCAACCATCAGGCCGCGATCGGCTGGGTCGAGCAACTGGCCTCTCAGCCGGCGCCGCCAACGGAGGCTGACATTCTGGCCCTGCACCGGCTGGTGCTGCGCAGCATCGACGACGCCAACGCTGGCGTCTATCGCCAGAGTCAGGTCTATATCGCCGGCTCAGCCCATACACCGCCGTCAGCGCGGGCCGTGCCGGGCCGGATGGCCGAATACGCAGCCTGGCTGGCAAGAACTGGCGAAGACCAGGCCGCCGGCCGTGGCCTCCATCCGGTGGAGCGCGCCGCCCATGCCCATTTCTGGCTGGTGGATATCCACCCCTTCGTCGATGGCAACGGTCGCACCGCCCGGCTGTTGATGAACCTGTTGCTCTTGCAGGCCGGCTATCCCATCGCCATCATCCGCGTCGAAGACCGCGCGGCCTACTACCAGGCGCTGGAAGCTGGCCACGAAGGCCGTCTCGACGCCTTTTTGTTGCTGATAGCCCAAGCCGTCGATCGCACGCTGGACATGTTTCTGGCCGCCACGGCGGATAATTCGTAACCTGGGTTGCGTGAAACGTGAAACGTGAAACGTGAAACGTGACCGGAAGGCTCCTCCGTGATATGGGAATTGGCTCTGAGTCATGGGCTACGGCTTGCGGACTTTAGAACCCACTTCACGCCTCACGCCTCACGCCTCACGCCTCACGTTTCACGTTTCATTTTGGAGCTGACTCATCATTCATCCTTCATCCTTCACCCCTTCCCAAGTCGTCGTCGCCATGAGCGGCGGCGTGGATAGCTCGCTGGCGGCTGCGCTGTTGGCCGAGCAGGGCCACCAGGTCACCGGCGTGATGATGCGCCTTTGGTCGGAGGTGGCGGCTGGCGTGGCGAGCAGCAACAAGTGCTGCTCGCTGGAGGCCGTGGACGATGCGCGCCGGGTGGCGGACCTGCTGGACATCCCCTTCTACCTGATCAACGTCGAGCAGCCTTTCAAGCAGCGGGTGGTGGACTTCACCGTGGCCAGCTACCTGGCTGGCGAGACCCCCAACCCTTGCGTTCAGTGCAACCGCCACATCCGCTTCGACTATCTGCTCAACTATGCCATGAGCCTGGGCGCGGACTTCCTGGCCACGGGGCACTACGCGCGGGTGCGATGTCGGGCAGTGGACAGTGAACAGTATTCAGTGAACAGTGTAGCGGCCGATCCGGCCGATAGCCCGCGGCCGGCGCTCACAGACAACGGTTCACCCTTCACTGATCGCTGTTCACTGCTCACCGGTCTCGACCCCGACAAGGATCAGAGCTACGTGCTGCATGTGTTGACGCAGGAGAAGCTGGCGCGGGTGCTCTTCCCGGTGGGCGAGTACACCAAGCCACAGGTGCGGGCCATGGCAGCCGCGCGCGGGCTGCCGGTGGCCAGCCGCCACGACAGCCAGGACCTCTGCTTTCTGTCCGATGGCGATTACCGCCGTTTTCTGCGCGACTGGACGCCGCCGGGCGCGATCGAGCCGGGGCCCATGGTCGATTCCAGCGGCCGTGTGCTGGGCCAGCACAGCGGCCTGCCCTTCTACACCGTCGGCCAGCGCAAGGGGCTGGGGATCGCCGCGGCTGAGCCGCTGTTCGTGCTGCGGCTGGAGCCGGCCAGCAACGCCCTGGTAGTCGGCCCGGCGGCCGAGCTGGGCCGGGATCACCTGACCGCGCACAGCGTCAACTGGATCGCCGGCCAGCCGCCGGCCGGGCCGGTCGAGGCGCAGGTCAAGATCCGTTACCGGGCGCGGCCGGCGCCGGCCATCGTGACTCCTCTGCCTGACCAGCGCGTTGCCGTACACTTCGCCGAGCCTCTGCGCGACATCACCCGCGGCCAGGCGGCGGTGATCTACCAGGGGGAGAGCTGTTTGGGCGGGGGGCTGATCGAGTGAGGCGTGAGGCGTGAAACGTGATCGGAATCGCGCACGAAGGCTCGGGGTGATGGGCCGCGTTGACATGTTCCGTAACCCGTAACTCGGAACCCGGAACCCGGAAGCAGAGCCTCGCCCGTCGATTCCGGATCACGCATCACTCATTACGCATCATTCCCCGCGTATCTCGCGCTCCATTTGTGTGTTAATGCATTTATGAAGCCGGGCGTCGGCGTGATCTGATCGCTCCGCTTCCCCGCTGTGGCGGGCCAGCTATTTGGCACTTCCCACGAACCACCAGTTCGGAGCACAAAGCATGAACAACAACGGCAATTCACACCACAACGGCGCCGCGTCGCGCGTGGTTATCACCGGCATGGGCGCGATCACTCCTTTGGGGCATTCCTGGCCTGAGACCTGGCAGAATCTGTTGGCCGGCGTCTCGGCCGGCCGGCGGGTGACGCATTTCGACCCCACGGATTATCCGACGCAGTTCGCCTGTTCGGTGACTGATTTCAACCCCGCCCAGTACATGGACGCCAAAGAGGCCAAGCGGCTGGGGACGGTCACTCAGTACGCCTGGATGGCCACGCAGGAAGCTGTGGCCGATGCCGGCCTGGATCTCGGCCCTATGGACAAGGACCGGATCGGCATCGAGATGGGCAGCGCCTTCGGCGCGCTGGACCTGCTGGAGCAGCAGGTGCTGGCGCTGGACAAGGGAGGCCCGCGGCGCATCAAGCCCACCGTCGGCCCCTCGGTGTTGATCAGCACCACCCCCTGTTACATCGCCATCAACCTGGGCATCACCGGGCCGGTGGACTCGCGCATGAGCGCCTGCGCCACAGGCATCACGTCGATCGGCGAGGCCATGCGCCGCTTGCAGCGCGGCGAGGTGGATGTGATGATCGCCGGCGGAGCGGACGCGTTCCAGACTCCGCTGATGATGGCCTCCTTCAGCCGGCTGGGCGCCATGTCCACCCGCAACGACGACCCGGCCACCGCCTGCCGTCCCTTCTGCGCCACCCGCGACGGCCTGATTCTGGGCGAGGGGGCCACGGTGATGGTGCTGGAGACGCTGGAGCATGCCCAGGCGCGCGGCGCCAGGATCCTGGCCGAGGTTACCGGCCTGGGACTCTCCTCGGACGCCTACAACATGGCCGCCCCTGACCCCAGCGGCGTCGGCGCGGCCAAGGCCATGCGATACGCCATGCGCGAGGCGGGCATCGACGGCAGCCAGGTGGACTTCATCGCCGCCCACGGCACCGCCACCAAGCTCAACGACCCCTCCGAAACCGCGGCCATCAAGCAGGCGTTGGGCGAGGCCGCCTACGACACGCGCATCAGCTCGGTCAAGTCCATGGTCGGGCACATGATGGGCGCGGCCGGCAGCATCTCGGCCGCCGCCATCGTCGGCGCGATCCAGGACGGCGTTGTCCCGCCCACCATCAACTACATGGAGTCTGATCCGGAGTGCGATCTGAACTACGTGCCCAACCGCGCCGAACCGCGCCTGGTCAACGCCGGCATGTGCAACGCGTTTGGCTTCGGCGGCCAGAACGCCAGCATGGTCATCCGGCGCTTTGATCCGTGAAGAGTAACGAGCAACGAGTAACTCGTGACCCGGAGCTCGCGGGAGGCGTCTTAGTACCTGTCAAAAAATAACGTCGCGGGCTGGCTCGGTCGGAGACCGGCCAGAGCACCAAGTCAATTTTGGACAGTCACTTAGTTTGTGTTTCGTAAGGCGCTTTCACGAAAACACAGCGCAGGTGCAAGTGTCGAAACCAACGGTTGGCCCGCTGGCGGGTGCGAACACGTTGATTTCGATACGGCGGCCTACTCAATCAACGTGTTCGCACCCGCCAGCTGAGCAGTTACTGGATGTGTTCAAAGTGAGTTGACACCCCAGACTTCGGACGGCAAAGTCGGCCGGTTGAAGCCATGCCTGGTTCCTGACGGCAAATTAGCTTCGCTCGTAGGATTCGGCCGGTGCGGCGCCGTCCGAAGTCTCGTCGG
>JACSRL010000519.1 GCA_014879765.1 Anaerolinea sp.
GGTCTCGTGGGCTCGGAGATGTGTATAAGAGACAGGCGCGACAGGGCGCAGCCGAGGGGCTGGCTGTGGTGGCCGGTCAGCAGACCGCAGGCAAGGGCCGCGCCGGCCGCAGTTGGTGGTCGCCCCCCAGCGGCGGGCTCTACCTGTCGCTGCTGCTGCGCCCCCACCTGCCCGGCGAGCTGATCCCCTGGACGGTGATGGCGCTGGCGCTGGGCGCAGCCGAGGCCATCGAACAGCTCTGCGGGCTGGCCGTGGAGATCAAGTGGCCCAACGACCTGCTGGTTCAGGGCCGCAAGCTGGCCGGCGTGCTGGCTGAGGGCGCGTTCACCGGCAGCCGGCTGGACTACGTGATCGTGGGCATTGGCCTGAACGTGGCCACCGATTTCAGCGGCCAGCCGGAGCTGGCGGACACGGCCATCAGCCTGGAGGCCGCGCTGGGCAGGGCCGTGGACCCGGCCAGCCTGCTGGCGGCGCTGCTGGCGCGCAGCGAGCAACACTACCTGGCCATGCAGGCCGGCGTCAGCCCATTGACAGCCTGGCAGGCGCGGCTGGAGACGCTGGGCCGGCCGGTGACGGTGCATCTGGCCGATGGCCGCCACCTGCACGGCGTGGCCCGCGCGGTGCTGCCCGATGGCGCGCTGCGCATCGATCTGGAGGGCGGCGGCAGCCAGGAGGTGCGCGCCAACGACGTCAGTCTGCGCCACCGGGCGCCGGAACCGCCCCCAACCACCGCTGCGGCGGCGCTGCCAGAGGGCGCCGACCGGGTCTGGAAAGCCGGGTGATCATGCCATCGTCGCTGCCGCCCAATCATTTCTACTACTTGGGCGAGGGTCTGGATCCAAGCATCGAACTCTGGGAGGAGGAAGCAGTGCAAACCACGCTGCCGCTGGCCTGGGTCGGCGACGGCCGGCACAGCGAAGAGAGCCTGTGGCTGGCCGAGCTGCCGGCCGCGCCGGCGCCCGCGGGCGCGGCTGCCGGGCGCGAATGGCAGTTTCGTCTCAACCTGGGGGATGGCCGCCTGCTGCATCCAGAGTTTGCGCCGGCCTTTACCACCACGCTGACCAGCCTGTGGCTGCAAGATGGCCAGATCTTCGCCTATCGGCCGGCGCCGGCCGTGTCGCCGCCGCTGGTGGTGAAGTTCGACGATTACCAGGGCAGCCTGGGGCCGCGGCCGCTCTACATCTACCTGCCGCGTGGCTATGCCGAGCATAAAGAACGGCGCTATCCGGTGCTCTACATGCACGACGGCCAGAACTGCTTCGACGCCTTTGTGGATGACAGCTACGCCGGCGCGTGGCAGGCTGATCTGGCCGCCAGCCTGCTGATCCGCCAGGGCCTGATGCGCGAGTGCCTGATCGTGGGGGTGAGCAATGGCCGGGAGCAGCGCATTCTGGAGTACCTGCCCCCCTACGCCAGGCATCTGCCGCCCCCGCGCCGGCCGCGGGCTGCCGTCGACCAGGGCGACCATCCGCCCGCGCCGCGCCGGCCCTTGGTCCCTGTGCCGGGCCGGGCCGATGAAACGCTGGCCTTCTACCGCGATGAGGTGGCGCCCTTCGTGGCGGCCCGCTACCGCGTGCTGACAGATCGCCAGCACACGGCCACCTGCGGCTCCTCCATGGGCGGGCTCTTCACGATCTACATCGCCTGGGAACAGACCGGTTTTGCCCGCCACCATGCGGCCCTCTCCACCTCGTTTTGGGCCACCCGCAACCGCGCCGGCCAATTGGAGGCCATCGAACGCATGCGCCGCCGGCCGCGCCGGGATGTGCGGCTCTGGCTGGACAGCGGCACCTTCAGCTCGCCCGGCCATGGCCACGATGGGCAGCGCGAGGCGGCCAGCGCACGGCGCGCGCTGCTGGAGGCGGGCTATCAGGAAGAGGTGGATTTCCACACCTATCTGGCTGAGGGGGCCACCCACAGCGAGGCCTCCTGGGCCGCGCGGCTGCCGCTGGTCTTTCAGTTTCTCTTTCCGAGCTGAACTTGCTCAGGCATAGCTTCTGGGTACAATTGCCTTCAATCATCAACCCGTCCGCCCATTGACAATTGACAATTGTCAATTGTCAATTGTCAATTGTCCAGTTCATCCCCCCCATCCCCCGTTGCCATGTATCGTCGCTACGAGAGCCTGCACAGTCCCGCGCTGGGACGAACCATGGAGCTGCTGATCTTCGGCCACTATGGGCCGGCGCTGTTGGCGTTCCCGTCGGCCGGCGGCCGCTTTTTCGATTGGGAGAACCAGGGGATGGTGGAGGCGGCCGGCCCCTGGCTGGAGGCGGGCAAGCTGCGGCTCTTCTGCGTGGACAGCGTCGACCAGGAGTCGTGGCTCAACGCCAGCGCCGACATAGCCACGCGCGCCCGGCGGCATCGGGACTACGAGGCGCACATTCTGCACGAGATTCTGCCCCTGGTGCGCCGCGAGTGCGCGCTGGAGCAGAGAGGGGTGGCGGTCGCCGGCTGCAGCCTGGGCGGCTATCACGCGGCCAATTTCGCGCTGAAACATGCTCAGGAGATCAACTACGCGCTGTGCATGAGCGGCCGGTATGACCTGGAGGCGCTGATCGGCCCCAGCCCATCGCCCGACGTGTACACCAACAACCCGGTAGCCTATGCCGCCAATCTGCACGGCGACGCGCTGGCCGAGGTGCGCGCCAACACCCATCTGGCGCTGGTTTGCGGCCAGGGCGCATGGGAAGAGAAGTGTCTGGCCGAAACCCACCGTCTGGCCAATATCCTGGCCGAAAAGGGGATCAGCCACGAGCGTGACCTGTGGGGCTACGATGTGGAGCACCACTGGTACTGGTGGAAGCGTCAACTGGCGCATTATCTGAGCAGGGCGCTGGATTGAACGGCCGGCCGCGGCGGCCGTCAGGCTCGGTCGGAGACCGGCCTGAGCAAGTGATTGTGGCTCGGTCGGAGACCGGCCTGAGCAGGTTTTTGTGGCTCGGTCGGAGAGCGGCCTGAGCGCAACTCGATGTCTAGATTTGATCACGGAGGCTACCATGCCCAGCAAGAAACTCGGTCTGTTGATCGGTGCAGAGGAAGAAGACTGGCCCAGCGCGCTGGAGGCCATGTATCGGCGTCATGATCCGGTGGCCACCGTGAACGGTGAGCCGCTGCACGTTCAGGTGGAACGGGTGCGCGTTCATCCCTTCAACCTGCGGGCAGATACCAGCTACGATGCCGTGGTGGATCGGCTGGGCCACTGGCAGCTCAACCCGCGCGAGTGGTTGAAGAAGGCCGCGCTGTACAACGGCGTCTACCTGCTCAACAATCCCTTCACCTTCCAGAGCATGGAGAAGCACTCGGCCTATGTCGCCATGATGCGCCTGGGGCTGCACGTGCCCAAGACCTGGCTGATCCCGCTCAAGACCTACCCGGAGCGGCCGGGCTATCAGGAGACCGCCAGCCGCTACTACGACTGGTTCGACCTGCCCGGCCTGGTGGGGCACGAGTTCGCCTATCCGCTCTACATGAAACCCTTCGACGGCGGCGGCTGGCGCGGGGTCAGCCGCATCGACAACGAGTGGGAGCTGATGCGCGCCTACGACGCCTCCGGCCAAACCATGATGCACCTGCAGGCCGCGCTGGAGGGCTTCGATGTCTTCGTGCGCGCCCTGGGCATCGGCCCGCAGATCCGGCCCATGCACTACGATCCCAGCCAGCCGCTGCACATGCGCTACGTCATCGACCAGGACTTCCTCAGCCCGGAGAAGCAGCAGGAGATCATCCGCATCACCAAGGTGATCAACGCCTTCTTCCGCTGGGAGATCAACTCCTGCGAGGCGATCCTGAAAGATGGCCTGATGCAGCCCATCGACTATGCCAACGCCTGCCCCGACATGCACCTGTTCAGCCTGAACGTCAACTTCCCCTGGACCATCAAGTCGCTGTTGGCCTGGACCAGCTTCTGCCTGGCCACCGACCGGCAGATGCGGCTGGACATGAACACCCACGACTATTTCGCCATCGCCGACGACACCGAGCGCTCCTACGACGAGAAGCTGATCGCCTATGAGGCGCTGGCCGACGCCTACTTCGAGACCGCGCGTTTCGAGGAGTTCCGCGCCCAGCAGTTGGGCTGGCTGGACGAGGCCATGTGGGAATTCGTGCAGACGCCGGAGTTCGACGCCATCCTGCAAGGGATCGTGCGCGCCAAATTCCCGCCGCACGAGCACGAGCAGTTCTTCGCCCACTATCGCGGGATCATGCGCTATTGGGTCGAACAGAACGCGAAAGGGTAGCTGATGAACGATGAAGGATGAAGGATGAAGGATGAATCCGGAGTCCGGAGTCCGGATTCATCCTTCATCATTCATCCTTCATCGTTGTCCCCCAAGGAGTTCCCATGAACACAAAAAAGATCGGCCTTCTGCTCAGCGACGAAGATGACTGGCCGGTGGCTTTTGAGCAGTTGCATCGCCGGCTGGCGCCGCGGCTGAACACGGCCGGCGGCGCGCTGGCCACCGAAGTGGAGCGGGTGCGCATCCATCCCTTCAACCTGCGCGCGCCCACCTCCTACGATCTGGTGATCGACCGCCTGGCCTACTGGCATTTTCACCCGCGCGAGTGGCTGAAAAAGGCCGCGCTGGTCAACGGGGTCTACCTGCTGAACAACCCCTTCACCTTCCAGAGCATGGAGAAGCACTCGGCCTACTGCGCGATGATCCGGCTGGGGCTGCCCATCCCCGACACCTGGCTGATCCCCACCAAGCAAGGCCCTGACACGGAGAAGTTCCGCCGCACCGCCAGCCGCTACCACGACTGGTTCGACCTGCCCGGCATCGCCAGCCAGATCGGCTATCCGCTCTACATGAAGCCCTTCGACGGCGGCGGCTGGCGCGGAGTCAGCCGCGTGGGCAATGACTGGGAGCTGATGACGGCCTATGACGCGTCCAGCCAGACCATGATGCACTTGCAGCGCGGGCTGGAGAACTTCGACATCTTCGTGCGCGCCCTGGCCATCGGCCCCCAGGTCAACATCTTCCACTATGACCCGACGCGGCCGATGCACGACCGCTATCAGGTGAGCAGCAACTTCCTGGCGCCGGAGCACGCGGCCGAGGCCACGGCCGTGGTCAAGACCATCAATGCCTTCTTCCGCTGGGAGTTCAATTCCTGCGAATCGATCCTGAAAGATGGCATCTTGCAGCCCATCGACTTCGCCAACGCCTGCCCCGACGTGGCCATCGTCAGCCTGCACTACCACTTCCCCTGGGCCATCAAGTCGCTGCTGGCCTGGAGCCTCTTCTGCGTGGCCAGCGACCGGCCGATGCGGCTGGACATGAACAGCCACGACTACCTGGCCATCGCCGACTCGGAGCGCAGCTACCCGGAGAAGCTGGCCGCCTACGAGGCGCTGGCCGACGCCTACTTCGACACCGAACGCTTCACCGAGTTCCGCGCCACCCAGCTCGGCCACCTGGACCAGGTGATGTGGGAGCTGGCCCAGGCGCAGGAGTTCGACGACATGCTGGTACACAACGTGCGCCTGATCTTCCCGGCGCACGAACAGGAACAGTTCATCGCCCATTTCCGCGGCCTGATCGCGGCCTGGGTCCAGGCCGAGGCGCGCTGAGCCGGCCCCCTCCCGACCGTGGAACCTCGCCGCCCCGCGTCACGTTTACTGCGTGATGTGACCGCATGAACGCCCACCGCACAGGAGCCCAGGTGAACACAACCGATCGACGCCAACGGCCAGTCCTGCGCCGCGAGGCGCTGCTGCTGGCCGCGCTGGCCGCCGTTGCCCTGCTCATCGCCTGGACGCTGACCGCCGGCGGCGCCGCGCAGGCTGGATCGTTGACGCAAGACTCGCCGTTGACGCCGCCGCAGGAGCAACTGTCGCCGCTGGCCACGGCTGCGCCAGCCACAGCCGAGCCGGCGCAGCCAACCCCGGCGGCCACAGCTACGCCGCAGGCGTCGACTGCTCCGCCCGCATCGGCCGGACAGCCTCCCCTGCCCATCGGCGCGTTGATCGGCGTCATGGTTGTGCTGGGTCTGGCCGCGCTTATCATCGGATTACAAAGACGGTAGATGCTGCACTCAACCATGTGCATCGTGCCAATAGCCTGGTACCCCAGACTGCTGCACGCCACACCTCAAGAGCGAGATCACTGGAAGGTGGCAGGCGCCGGTTATGGAATCCACTGGCCAGATATTGACGAGGATTTGAGCGTCGAAGGTCTGCTGCGCGGATTGCCGGCGCCGCGTGCTATCGTCGAGACAACTTCAGCAGTGGCGTAACTATTCAGCCATAGGCGCCGGGCACTTCGCGTTACATCTACGCGAAGTGCCCGGCACCTGAACAGTTACGCAGTGGCTTAAATTACCACACCCCACGTCAAGGAATCGATTCAGTGCGAAACCACATCCGATCAGCGCGCAAATCTCAGCTAACCCGCGAGGCGCTGCTGCTGGCGGCGCTGTTGCTGATCGCCGTGGCCGCGGGCCTGGCGCTGGTTCCGCGCGGCGGGCCCGCCCTGGCTGATCGGCTCTTCCTGTCGTCCACCGATACCCCGGACCCCAACACGCCGGTGCAGACGCCCACTGCCACCGGAACGCCGAACGCCGCTGCCACCTCGACGCCGACCGCGACGCCCAGCGAAACCCCTTCCGACACACCCAGCGCGACGCCGACCACCCTGGTCTTGCCCACCGACACGCCGGCCCCGCCGCTGCTGGATCCCCTGCTGGGATCGCCGCTGGACACCCCCACGCCGACGCCAGTCCTGGCCCTGCCAGGGCCAGCGTTGGGGCTGCTATTGTGGCTTGCACGGTGGCGGTGAGTGTCACGTCTGGCGTCGCCATAACGAATATTGGCGTAGTCGTCTGTGTCGATATTTCTGTAGAAGTGATTAACTCGGTTGAGGTTAATAGCCCTGTCACGGTAATTGTCCCTGTCTCGGCCAGGGCAGGAAGCGGGTTCGGGGTATGCGTTGGCATAACCGTTTGAATCGCAGGATTCGCATCTTGCGGCGTCGTTTGCTGCTCTGCGCCACTCTCTGCTATCGAGCTATTGGTGCGCGTTGCAGAATTGATCGGCGTATTGACTGGTGGGGGCGTTGCACCCGCGCTTATCTGTCCACTGCCTGCTTCAGGGGTGGAAGATTCGTTTCCGTTCGATTGATTCGCATTGGGGATAGTGACTGGCTGGGGCGTACCAGAGAATGCATCCGTTGGTTCTGCTAAAATCAATTCGAGCGTGGAAAGAATCCCGGTTGCAACACTGTCTCCCACGCTTTCTCCCACACTCCCGCCTGCTTTATCACTCGCATTGTCAGATGTTGGTGCAACTGTAACTTCTGCCTGAACTGCCTCTTCGCCATTGTTTTCTTCTAAATTCTCGCCTTCAACTTCGTTAGCTTTGGTTTCCTCAATCGAATCGGTTGTAATTTCTGGTGTCTCTTCGGTGGAGGGCGTTTCTTCGGGTGTAACAGTGGGTTCTTGAACAGTCGGCTCTGCAGAGGGCGGGGTGGAGGTTGGCTCTTCGGGCGTTGGTTCTTGCGTTGCCGTTGGCTCAACAGTTGGTTCCGGCGTAAATTCTGGTGTTGCCGTGCCCGTTGCTTCCTCCGTCGGTGTCACCTCTGCCGTTGGCTCGCTGGTTGGTTCCTGCGGCGTGGGCGTCTCAATCGGCGGTGTCGGTGATTCCTTGGGCTATGCGGTAGGCACTTATGTAGCGGTTTCCTCTGCTGTCGAGGTTTTTACAGTTG
>JACSRL010000185.1 GCA_014879765.1 Anaerolinea sp.
GCGCCGTTGGTCACCACGCCGGCCAGCCTGCCCGCGCCGGCCGCCGCGCCGCTGCTGCGCCGCTGAAAATTAACCTCGTAGCTGATAGGCTCCCCCTCGCGGCCGGGGAGATTGGCCGTGGGCAAGGGCGCGGTCTCGTCGCTGGGCCACGCAGCCTCCACCACCCGCAAGATGAACGCGCCGGGGCTGTGCAGAAACTCAAAGTTGCCCGCGGGCTTGAAGGGATCGCGCGGGGTGACGACGCGCGGGAACTGCGTGTCCGGCGCGGCGCCAGTCCAGGCCATCTCCACCGTGACACCGTTCAGCCCCGCGCCGGTTTCGTCCAGCACCCGGCCGAAGAATTTGCGGTCGTTGCCGGTCTCCGCCTGGGGGAGCAGGCGCTGGGTAACCACCACGTAGCGATAGCCGGCCGGCGTGGGCACGGTCAGGTTGACGGTGCGGCTGTTCCAGCCATCCAGCCGGATGCCGGCCACGGCCGCGGCGTTGTCGCCGGTGTTGACCCAATAGGCGCCGGCCGGCAGGCCCGCCACCCGGTAGCGGCCATCGGCGCCGGCCTGCACCGCGGCCACTTGCTGCTCGCCGGCGCCCACCGTCACGGCCGCGTTGGCCTGGGGCTGGCCGGCCGTGTCGCTGATCAGCCCCTCGATGCTGCTCTGTCGTCCTTCGGTCACGGTCACCTCCACCGTCTGCACGGCGTCGTCGCTCTCCAGTGCGATGCCGGCGTGCAGCAACTGCTCGCCGCTGCTCAGGTCATAGACCCCGGCGCTGAGCCGCTCGAAGCGGAACGCGCCGGCCGCATCGCTGGCCGCGAGCTGCTGGCGGTTCATGCCAGTCAGCGTGAGCGGCAGATGGGCCGCCGGCTGGCCGTCGGCCCGGCGCACTGCACCCTGGATGAGCCCGCGGCCCGGCTGCAGCTCCGGCCGCACCAGCGACGGCTCGTCGATCAGCGCCTGCACCGTGGGCAGTTGGCCGTTGAGGCCAAACTGCAGGTCCCAGGTCGAGGTGTACCAGGACATCTGCTCCCAGGTGGGGTTGAAATCGCCCAGCGGGCGGGAGGCCAGCAGCCAGGTACACAGGGCGAAGTACCAGGGAGGCGCCTGGCTCTGCATGAAGCGCACGATCTCCCGTTGGTACTCCATCTGGGTGGTGGGGTTCATCTTGGCGTAGCGATTGTCGTCGCCCCAGCCCACCACCGGCCCACCCTCGGTGCTGATCACCGGCACGTGAAAGCCCAGCGCGTCGGCCATCATCGTGCCCGCGGCCAGAAAGCCCTTGAAACAGTTGGGGTCGTCGTCGATGGTCTGGCCGGGGTTCTTGTTGCTGGCCCGCACCTGGTTGACCATCTCCATGGTGCGGCCATCCCAGGCCCAGCGGTTGAATTTGCCGTAGTCCTCGGCGCTGACAGGGAGGCCCTGGGCCTGGATCTCCTGAAAGCTCAGGTGGCTGTACTGCCAGCGGGCGTAGGCGTCGAATTCCTCCTGGGTCAGCGGCCGGCCGTTCTGGTTCACCTCGTCGTAGGGATAATCCAGCGGGTGATTGAGGGTGTAGTTGTGGATCGCCACCCAGCAGCCGCGCTCGAACAGATCGCGCCGCCCCTTCTGCACCACCAGGCTGATGGGATTCTCCTTGGAGCCGGGGCCCATGGCGGGCAGGGCCAGCAGGCCGCCGCGGCCCAACACGCCGTCGGCGTCGCGAATGAAGTTGTCCACCACGATCTCCAGCCAGTTGGGCGGCCGGCTGTTGTTCTGCCACTCGGCCGGCAGGTCAGGCTCGTTGTTGCTCTCGAAGTAGCGCACCCCCTGGTCCACGTAGCGGCTGACGGTGTCCAGCTCACGGCTGCTGAGGTAGCTGGGGTTGAGCTGCGCCATGTAGAGCCGCACCACCGGCATGATGCCGGCCGCTACCAGCTTGCGGCTCAGCGTCATGCCCGATCCGCCGCCGTCGTCGATCAATTTCACCCACTTGATCTTCATGGCGACCAGTTGCCCGACCCAATGGTCGAGGCTGGGGTAGACCGCGTCATGGTAAAGCCGGGCGGACCAATGCACGCCGCGGCCGTTGTCGTCTGGAGGGCGAGGAAAGTCTTCGATGCGCATGGGAGTCTCCGGCGGGGATGGTGCGTGATGCGTGGTGCGTGATGCGTGATGCGTGATGCGTGATGCGTGATGCGTGACTCGGAATGTGTGAGGATGGGAGGTGGCTTTGGGATGGGAAGCGCGAGGTGTGGGGAGTAGGGGGATTGTCAATTGTCAATTGTCAATTGGCAATTGGCAATTGTCAATTGTCAATTGCGGGGGGAGTTTAACACAGGATGGGGGTGTGGTCAAACAAAGGGCTGAAAAAGTGGTGGTTTTATGATCTAGGCCATAGACGGGAGCACGAAATTGGGGCACAATAGTGGCATTAGAAACCGGGTTTTGGCTCGCATGAGAAAAATCCGGTTTCCGAACGACTCTTTCTGAATGACTGGCTGAGCAGTGTCCGCTCAAGTCATCTTTCCGCACGGAGCATCTAAAGGAGCACCTATGGTATCCCCTTTGCGATCTACCCTGATTGCCCTCTCGAAGAGCACCCGGATGCAGGATCTGATCGTCGGCATGCCCATCAGCCGGCGCATGGCGCGGCGTTTTGTGGCCGGCGAAACGTTGCCTGACGCCATCGACGCCATCCGCGCCAGCAACGCCACCGGCCTGCTGGCCACGCTGGACTTCCTGGGCGAACATGTCCACAGCCAGGCTGAGGCCAGCGTCAACGCCGATGAGTACATCCGCGCCCTGCTGGCCATCCGGCAGGCCGGCGTCGATGCCAACATCTCCATCAAGCTGACCGCCATGGGCCTGGCGGTGGACGACGATTTCTGCTACCGCAATGTGCGGCGCATCGTCGAGGTCGCAGCCCTGTTGGGCAACTTCGTGCGCATCGACATGGAGGACACGCCCGTCACCGACCGCACCCTGGCTATCTATCGCCGGCTGCGCGGCGACTTCCCCAACGTGGGCGTGGTGATCCAGGCCTATCTCTACCGCAGCCAGGAGGACGTGCGCAGCCTGATGGATCAGGGCATGGCCCATCTGCGGCTGTGCAAGGGCGCCTACGACGAGCCGCCGGCCGTGGCTTTCCAGGCCAAGGCCGAGGTGGACCAGAACATGACCGACCTGATCCGCCTGATGCTGGAGAGCCAGGACAAATTCCCCGGCGCCTATCCGGCTGTCGCCAGCCATGACCACAGGATCATCAACTGGGTCAAAGCCTACACCCACCATCACGGGATCGCGGCCGACCGCTTCGAGTTCCAGATGCTCTACGGCATCCGCCGTGACTTGCAGCAGGAGCTGGCCGATCAGGGCTACCGCATGCGGGTCTACATCCCCTACGGCACCCGTTGGTATCCCTACTTCATGCGCCGCCTGGCCGAGCGGCCGGCCAACCTGCTCTTCTTCATGCGCGCGCTGGTAGGCGGTTGATCCACATCCCGCGCCTCAAGAGCGCCCCACCATGACCAACCGCAAACAGCGCATCCACACCGAACTGGCCCAGACGCGCGCCTACCTCCTCGCCATCGCCGGGCAGATCGGCCCAGAGCAGGTCGTTGCCACCACCGAGAATCCACAGTGGAACGTGCATGACATGCTCGCCCATCTGGCCATCGCCGAGCGCGGCCTGCAAGCAACGGTGCAGCGCTTCCTGGCCGGCCAGCCGCTGCCCGAAGGCTTCTCCCTGGACCATTGGAACCAACGACAGGTGGAGAAACAAAAGGAGCGCAGCGTCGCCGACCTGCTGGCCAGCCTGGCCGCCAGCCGGATCGACACCCTCGCCCTGCTGGACAATCTGAGCGATGAACAACTGGCCGTGCGCGGCCTGCACCCGGCCGGCTTCGAGACCTCGGTGGGCGGCATCTTTCGCATCATGGCCAGACACGAGCTGGACCACGGCCAGGAGATCGCGCTGGCGCTAGGCCTGCCCGTAGAAAAACGCGTGCAATGGAGCCGATGACCGTGAAACGTGAGGCGCGATGCCAGTTCTCACGTTTCACGTTTCACGTTTCACGCATCACGTTTCACGGCAAGACGTAAACCGCCTCAGCCAGCACATTCACCCCCACCTGGGTGTTGGGAGGGAAGACAATCACGTGGCGCGGGTCGCTTTCCACCACGATCAGCACCTGGCCGGCCACCTCCACCTCATATTCCACCTGGCTGCCCAGATAGGTGGAGCGTTTCACCACGCCGGCGAACTGGCCCGCCTGCTGGGTCAGGCGGATGGCGTCGGGGCGCACCACCAGGGTCGCGCTCTCGCCGGCCCGGCGCGGCGTCTCCGGCTGCGGCACGGCCAGCGCGCCGGCCAGCGCCTCCACCCGCAGCCCGTCATCCTCCAGCGCGGCCACTGTGGCCGGCACGAAGTTGGTGCGGCCGATGAAGTTGGCCACGAACGCGGTCTTGGGCTTGCGATAGACATCCTGGGGGGCATCGATCTGTTCCACCTTGCCCAGGTTCATCACCACGATGCGGTCGGAAAGGCTCATAGCCTCCACCTGGTCGTGGGTGACGTAGACGCTGGTGATGCCCAGCCGCTGCTGGATCTCGCGGATCTCGGTGCGCATCTGCTCGCGCAGCTTGGCGTCCAGGTTGCTCAGCGGCTCGTCCATCAACAGCACCTTGGGTTCCATCACCAGGGCGCGCGCCAGGGCGACGCGCTGCTGCTGGCCGCCGGAGAGCTGGTTGGGCGCGCGCTTCTCCAGCCCGCCCAGCTCGGTCAGCTCCAGCACCCGGGCCACCTGGCGCTTGATCTGATCGGCCGGCAGCTTGCGGATCTTCAGGCCGTAGGCGATGTTCTCGTAGACGTTGAGGTGGGGGAAGATGGCGTAGCTCTGGAAAACCATGGCCATATCGCGGCGATTGGGGGGCAGCTCGTTGATCTCCAGCCCGTCCAGCACGATGCGGCCGCGGCTGGGGAACTCGAAGCCGGCGATCAGGCGCAGCGTGGTGGTCTTACCGCAGCCCGAAGGCCCCAGCAGCGTCACGAACTCCCCCTTCTCGATGGAGACGCTGACGTCATGCACCGCGGTCACTTCACCGCTGCCGCCGCGCGCGGGGAAAACTTTGTAGATGTTCTCAAGACGTAGATACATAGCTATCCTGCACCCGTGGTCAGGTCCACACCCTCCTGGCTGCCCAGCGTGCGGCCCACCAGCCAGTACATCAGGCCGATGGCTGCCAGAACGATGAAGATCAGGATCATGGAATAGGCCGCGGCCGTGCTCATGCTGGCCTGCTCCACCTCGCTCAAAATCCACACCGTCAGGATCGGCCATTTGGGGGTGGTCAGGAAGATGATGGCCGACAGGCTGGTCATGTGGCGCGCGAAGGCGAAGATCAGGCCGGCGATCAGCGCGGGCATGATCAGCGGCAGCGTGACGCGGCGGAAGGTGACTTGCGTGTCCCCCCCCAGGCTGGTAGAGGCCTCCTCGATGGAGGGGTCGATCTGTTGCAGTGAGGCGATGCCGGCGCGCGCGCTGGCCGGCAGGCTGCGCACGGCGTAGGCCGCGATGACGATGTAGGGGGTGCCCACCAATGCCAGCGGCGCTTCGGCGAAGACCAGTCCGGCGCTGAGCGCGATGAAGGCCAACAGCAGCAAGGGCCGCGCCCGCCCGGTCAGCCGGCCCATGACGAAGATGCCGATCACCAGCGCGGTCAGGCCCAGCACCGCCGGGGGCAGTTGAGTGAAGACCTTGATCCAGTCGCCCAGGCCGACCACGATGCGGCTGAGCTGAATGCTGGAGATGCCGCGGCCCCAGATGGCCAGCGGCGTGGTCAGGGAGGGGGTCAGCGTGTCGATCAGCAGATAGACGCCGATGGCCGCGGTGGCCAGGCTGATGGCTTTGCGATACTTGCTGGTGGAGGTGAAGAACAGCGCCACGGCCAGCAGAATGAAGCCCGCGGCCATGATCCAGCGCCACAGCACGCCGCCGGCCCAGCCGTTGAGGTAGACGGCCAGGCCGTAGCCGATGGCCGTGCCGATCGCGGCCAGCAGCAGGCCGGTCCAGCGGCGCCGGCGCGGCCGGCCGGCGCCGGGCGTCTCCACCACACTGCCCTGCTGGCCGACCATGTAGAAGACGAAGGCGAAATAGATCAGCGCCACCAGCCAGATGGGCGCCTTGATGAAGGCCAGGATGAAGCCGATGCCCAGGATGGTGCCCGGCACTGCGCCGCCCAGGTTGGAGGTGAAGTCCAGCGCCTCTTTGCCGAAGAATTTCTTGCGCACCACCAGAAAGGCGATGATCATGCCGGCCAGCCCGGCGATGGGGGTGGCCACGGCCGAGAGGAAGGTGGTGTCGGCGATGGCGTCCAGGCCGCGCGTGAAGGCCGTGCGGTAGTGTTCCAGCGTCAGCGTGTAGTTGATGCCCCACAGCTTGGTGACTGAGCCGACGGCGATGGAGAGGTAGAGCAGCATGATCAGCCCCAGCGTCAGCGCGGTGATGATCACCACCGGCCAGCGGATGTAGGGCTCTTTGACGCTGATCTGCCCGCCGGTGGGCTTGCCGGTGACGGCCACGTAGGAGCGGCGGCTGACCCAGTAGCGCTGCAAGAGGAAAACCGTCAACGTGGGGATCAGCAGCACCACCGACAGCGCCGCGCCCTTCTGCTGGTCATATTGGCCGGCAACCGCCAGGTAGATCTCGGCTGACAGCACGGTGCGGTTGCCGGTGATCAGCAGCGGGTTGCCCAGGTCGGCCAGCGACTCGACGAAGAGCAGCAGGAAGGAGCCGGCGATTCCCGGCGCCAGCAGCGGCAGCGTCACGGTGCGGAAGATGTGCCATTTGCTGGCCCCCAGGCTGAGCGCGGCCTCCTCCATCGACGGCTCCAGCCGCTCCAGCATGCCGCGGATGATCAGATAGGCCACCGGGAAGAAGGTGATGACCTGAACGAAGACCAGGCCGTCCAGCCCGTAGATGTCGTTGCTGTTGGCCGTGGGGATGATGCCCAGCAGTTGGCGGGTGATCAGCCCGGAGCGGCCGAAGAGCAGAATGGCCGCGATGGCGATGGCGAAGGGGGGGGAGATGGTGGGCACCAGCGTCAGCGCGTGGGTCAGCCGGGGAAAGGGCATCTTGCAGCGCACCAGCGCGTAGGCAAAGACAAAGCCCAGCGCAGTGCCGCCAGCGGCCGTGGCCACCCCCATGATCATGGTGTCCCGCACCACCTGGCGATAGTATGGCCCGAAGTACGGATCGAAGTAACGCTGGAAGTGGACCAGGCTCAGCTCGCCGCTCTCCAGGGAGATGAAGCCCTGCGCCACCACGCGCAGCAGGGGAAAGAGGATGAAGGTGAGGGTGAAGGCGCTGATGGCCAGCAGCCCGATGGCCAGAATCGGGTCCTGGCCGATCAGACGGAACTCCTGGATGCGTCGTCGCAGCGCCCCAACCAAGCCGGGACTCGATGCGCTGAGAGGGGGTGTGGTCATGGAGAGATCGCTGGTTCGTTCCGCCGCAGCGCGCCGGCGGTTCCTGGCGGATAGAAGTCGAGGCTTTTGCCGGCAATTGGAGTCGAGGCTTCAGCCGGCTTTTCGCCAGACCCGGCTGAAGCCTCGACTCCAACTGCGGGATCCGGCTCAAGCCTCGACTCCGGATTGCGGGACCCGTCATGGACAACGCGCAACATGCGCACCGCCATCGCCCGCAATTCCGGTTACGTGTTACGTGTTACGTGT
>JACSRL010000503.1 GCA_014879765.1 Anaerolinea sp.
ACGGCCTTTCATGGCGCCATGACCTTGGTCTGCGAGACAAAAACCCGGTTTCTAATGCCATGCCTGAGCCGTTACAATCCTGATATCCCTACATCCATTGTCAGGATTTGCCAACGAAACGGCCCAATGCTATACTGCCCGTGTCAATGCCTATCCTGGACCTCCTCCCCCAACCCAGGATGGGCATTGCCGCGTCTGGGCGGCGGTTCAGGGCCGGATGATGCGGTAGCTGCTGGTGATGGTTGCGCCGGCGCGCAGCATGGCCTGGGCCGGGCAGTAGATGTTCTCCGACAGATCGATGGCGCGCTGCACGGCTTTCTCGTTGACGTCGCCTGTGATGATGTACTCGATGTGCAGGGCGGGAAAGACGCGGGGGTGGCTCTCCACCTGCTCGCCGGAGACGGTGACCTGAAAGTCATGCACCGGCTCGCGCTTTTTCTGCAAGATGCTGAGCACGTCCATGGCCGTGCAGCCGGCCAGGCCCATGAGCAGCAGTTGCAACGGCCGCGCACCGCGGTTCTTGCCGCCGACGCCGGCGCCAGAGTCCAATATGATTGTGTTGCCGGTGTCGTTTTCAGCTTGCAGCAGCAGATCCTCGTGCTGCCAGGTGACGCTGACTTGTGCCATGAAGGGGTTCTCCTTGTGTGTAGGAGAAACCGGGCTTCTTCGAAGAAACCCGGTTTCTTGTTTGCTCAGTAACTGTCAGCCAATAGAATCGTGCGTTGGCTCGGTCGGCCCCGTCCGGGGTGCTTCGCAAAGACCGGCCAAAGCGCTCAGTTAATCACGGACAAGCACTCAGTTGGCGCCGACGAAGGCCTCCAGATCAAGGCATTTGAGCAGCCGCGCCTCGACCTCGACCGGCATCGGCTCCGCGGGCAGGTCGTGGTAGAGCAGCACGGTCTTGCGCAGCGTATCCACCACCACCCGGCAGTTGTCGCAGTCGTTCATGTGACGCTCGATCTCGACGCACAGCGTCTCGTCCAGATCGCCATCGATGTAATCGCTAAGGTCTTTGAGCAGTTGACGGCATTCACCGTGGTCGTGATCGTGGTCGTTCATGGCGCCATCTCCTGCGGTTGACCGGCCAGATAGCCGGCCAGCCGCTCGCGCAGGGCCAACCTGGCCCGATGCAGCCGCACTTTCAGGGCAGTTTCGCTGATCTCCAGCGCCTCGGCTGCTTCCTGGGTGCTCAGACCCTGGATATCACGCAGGACGAAGGCGGCCCGCAGCGAAGGGGGCAGGCTTTCCACCGCCGCCTCCATCTCCTGGCGCAGCTCCGACGACAGAGCCTGCCGGCCGGGATCGATCTCCCAGTCGCCCAGTTGGCGGGGCAGCAGGTCGCCATCATCGCCCACCTGGGGCTCGTCCAGCGACACCGTGTCGTCGCGACGCTTGCGCAGGCGCATCAGCGCGGCGTTGGTGGTGATGCGGTAGAGCCAGGTGCTGAGCTTGCTGCGGCCCTCGAAGCTGGCCACCTTGCCACAGGCGCTGATGAACGCGTCCTGCACCACATCTTCGGCCTCGTCCGGGTCACCCATGATGCGCAGCGCCACGGCGTACATCTGGCCACCGTGTTGCCTGACCATGCAGGCGCAGGCGTGTTTGTCGCCGGCCAACAAGGCGTCGATCAGCGTCGCTTCATCGGCGTAGAGATTGAGGTCGATGGTCAATCCTGCCATTAGGATGGCGCTCCTGGCGAAATAGTTACAGAACGATCTGCGAACACGTTACATGAAACCTCACGGCCACACCTTGCATCGTAGAGGCAATCGAACGCGTTACCACTGCCGCAACAAGGAGATTTCAACATGTCTGTACCGTCTTTGGGTATTACTACTGTGGTGAAGCTGGACTACGACCAGGCTGTCGAGCAGACGAAGGCTGCGCTCAAGGAGCAGGGCTTCGGCGTGCTCACCGAGATCGACGTCAGGGCGACCCTGAAGACCAAGCTGGATATCGATTTTCAGCGTTATGTGATCCTGGGCGCCTGCAATCCGCCGCTGGCGCACCAGGCGCTCTCCACCGACCCGAGCGTTGGGCTGATGCTGCCCTGCAACGTGGTGGTCTACGACAACGGCGACGGCGCCAGCACTGTCTCGGCGCTCAACCCGATGGCCGCCATCGGCGTGGTCGGCAACCCTGGCCTGGATGCCATGGCTGCCGCGGCCACGGCCAAGCTGAGCGCGGCCATCGAACGCATGAGCGCGTTTGCGTAGAATAAACCGCGGCTGGCTCGCTCCATCTCATTGACCTCGTTTCCCATCTGGTAGGCCAGCGCACGGGCTAAGTCCACGATCACCAGGGCGTCCCGCCCGGCTGTTGCGGCTGACATGCGCCTAACCCGACGTGACGCCTGGCGATCGTTTGCGGTCCTGGCGGCTTGGCGTGAGACTGATGACCTTCCGAAGCTGGACTACCGCCCGGCAAACTGCGGCCCCAGCACGCGGCTGATCAAGTCCACCAACGCCTCGTCGTTGCTGACGGCCAGCGCCAGCAGCCCGCCCTGGCGCCAGAAGTGCGGCGCGGCGGCCCAGACCAGCGGCACGCCGTCGACGCTGCTGGCGTTGGGCGCCAGACCGGCCACGTCAGCAGCCAGCGCGGCCGCGTCGGCATACTCGAAAAGCTGCACCGGCTGACCGTTGACCCGCGCGATCATCCCCGGCGCGGCGAGGTAGGGCTTGGTGATGCGCCCCGGCGCTGCTTCGACTTGCGCGCCGGCGTTGGCCAGATCAGCCAGAAAGGCCAGCGCCGTGTAGGCCTGGCCAGCGGCCGGCGTCGTGGCCGTCGGCGCCGCGGCTGGGGCTGACGGCGTGGGGGTGAGCAGGCTGACCGTGGCCGTGGCGGTGACGGTCACCGCGACCCCAGGGGCCAGGGGTGCAGCCAGCGCGGCCGCCAGCTCTGCTGTGATGAACTGCTCCTCGAAGGCGCTGACCAGCGGCTGGAACCATTCCGGCAGCGCGCCCTCCTCCCCCTGCACCGTGGCGCCGCCCAGCAGATTGCGATAGGTCACGGCATAGCGTGCGCAGGTGGGGCACGGCGTCGTGGGGGTGTAGTCGCCAGCGCGGGCGCGCAGCTCGGCGCTCTCCAGCAGCCGGGTCAGCGTCGCCATCTCTGCGCGCGTCAGCTCCCCTTCGACGACGTTTCCGGCGCCGGCGACGCTGTAGCGTCGATCCAGGTTGATCAGCACCCGCACATCGCCGTTCGCCTGGCTGCGCACAAACTCCATGACCACGATGGACGGGACGTCCGGGGAAGCCGGCAGGGAGGCGGTCGGGGTCAGCACGACGGCGCTGGTGAGCACCGCGGTCGCGGCAGGCAGCGGCTGAACCAGCGCCGGATCAGGGCTGAGCAACAGGTTGGTCAGCAGCGGCAGCGCCGGCTCCAGCCAGGCCGGCACAGCGCCATCGTGGGTCACGACCTCCCCTTGCAGCAGCACGCCGCGCCGCAGGATGCGGTATTGGAAAGCATCGGGGGGCGCCGGCGGCGGCGGCGCGGTCTGGGCTGCGTTGCGGTAGAAGTCGGCCGCGTCCAGCGCCGCGCTGAGCTGCGTCTGCTGGGCCGGGCTCAGTTGAAAAGTCACCGGCTCTTGATTGCGCCGCTCCAGCAGCACGTGGCCATCCAAAAAGAGCCGGGCGTGCTCGGCCAGACCGGCGATGCCGCCGTTGCGCTCCAGATCGAGAATGGCATAGGCCGCCGGGTCGATGCCCAGAGCCGCGGCCGGGTTCTCCTGGCCGCCCCCGGCCAACGGTTGAAGCTGCAAGCCGTCGGCGGTAGTCGTCACGCAGCCCGTCAGCGCCAGGCTGGCGAGCAGCAAAATCGCAACACTGAGCAAGGCAGCAGTGATCGCACGCATAGCACTCAGTCTCCTTTGGTGGTTGAAAATGCCGCGCAGTATACCACGTTGCAGGCATGTGGGCTAATGGGGGGGCTGGAGGCCATCGACGAGACTTCGGACGGCGCCGCACCGGCCGAGTCCTGCCAGCACAAAGCCCTTTGCCGTCAAAAACCTGGCATCGCTTCAACCGGCCGGCTTTGCCGTCCGAAGTCTGGGACGGCTCCTCTCCCCCTCATCGCCCTTGCACGACAATGACATGCAGCTTGCCCGGCCCGTGTACGCCGAAGACCGGGGCAACTTCAATGTCGGCGCTGCGGCTGGGGCCGGTGAGCAGGGTCGTGCTGGGCGCGGTGGAGTGTGGCTGGCTGGCGGCGGCCGGCCTCTGCGCCAGCCAGCATTCCATGGTGGGGTAGATCTGGTCGGCGGCCAACAGGACGATGTGCCGCCGGGGCAACTGGTTGACCAGCAGCGGCCGGCCGGGGCCGTGGCGCAGCGCCAGCGTGCCGGTGGCGGCAAAGGCCGCGTCGGCGCCGGTCAGGCCGACCGGAATTCCCTCGATGCCCAACAGATAGCGCCGCCGCACCTCCAGATCCTGGGGGCGCAGCCGGGTGTCGCTGAGAGGGGGGGCCGGCGTGATGGCCTCGATGCCCAACACCTCCAGCGCCTCCAGGACGCCGTCCACCGGCAGCTCACTGGCGGCCCAGCTCAGCACCTGTTTGACGCCCCCCTCCTGCAAGCGGGTTGCCAGCGTCAGCCGGGCGATCACCGGGCTGGCCGCGATCTGCCAGGTGCCCTGCGCGCGCGCCAAAGCGTGTACGAAGCGTTCGATCAACGCGTCCGGCTCCTCGTCGGGCACAGCCGCCACGGCCTCGGGCCGGGCCGGCCAGGCTGTCGGCGCCGCCGCAGGCACGGCCGCCAGACGGGCCAGGATCGCCTCACGTCCTTCCAGCGATTTCATAGGCCGCGCCGTTCCCGCCAGCGGGCGTGAAAGGTTTGGCTGGCCGGCTGGGGCCAGTCGGGCAACAGGCGGGCGCTGCGCAGCAGCCGGTGCAGGCGGGGCAAGTTGGCCGCGTCCTGCGTGCCCCAACGGTACAGGCGGCGCAACATGCGCTCGCGCTTCCCCAGCTCGCCGGCGGCGGCCAGATCGCCGCGCAGCCGGATCAACAGCCGCGGAATGTCGATGCCCACCGGGCAGACCGCGCTGCACGCGCCGCACAGCGTGCTGGCGTGCGGCAGGGGGGCCAACGGCGCGCCGCGCAGCGCCGGCGCGGGCCTGGGCTCTGCGCCGGTCTGCGCCGCGGGCTGCGCGTCCTGCCGCCGGTCGCGCGCCGCCGTTGGCCAGCGGCCGGCCGTCTCCTGCACCGGCAGCGACGGCAACAGCGGCAGCGTCACCGAGTCGATGGGCCCGCCGCCGCGCGGGCTGTAGGCCTGGCCGCCGATCTCGCGATAGACCGGGCAGACGTTGTGACAGGCGCCGCAATGGATGCAGGTCAGCGCCTCGCCGTAGCCCCAGCGCAGCAGATCGCTGCGCCCGTTGTCCAGGATCACCAGGTGCAGCTCGCGCGGGCCATCGGCCGCGTCGGCCGGCGCGGGGCCCTCCAGCAGCAGGACGTGATCGGGCATGGACTGGCCGCCGGCGCTGCGGGCATAGAGCGGCAGGAACAATGCCAGGTCCTCCAGCGCGGCCGTCACCTGCTCGATGCCCATCACCGCCACGTGGATCGGCGTGGAGGCCACAGCCAGGCGATCATCTCCGCTGGCCAGCGCCAGCGTGCCGGTTTCGGCGACGGCCAGGGCCACGCCGCCCACGCTCAGCGCCGCCTCCAGCGTTGGCCGGCGCAGCTTGAAGCGCACCACGTTGGCCAGCGACTGGATGTCCAGCGTCTGGGGCACGTCCAGATGCTGCTCGAAGAGCTGGGTGACAGCCTCCTTGCGCCAATGCAGCGCGGGATGCACCGGATGCGAGGGGGTATCGCCGGCCAGGTGCAGGATGTAATCGCCGACCTGGGTCAGAATCACGTTGATGTGGGCGTCGGCCAGCGCGGCGTCCAGGCCGATTTCCTCCACGGCCGCGGCATGGCTGCGCACCACCTGGCGCACCCGCCGCGCCTCAGCCAAGGCCAGGATGTAGCGCCTGGCCGCCGCGGCATCGGGCGCCCAGAAGACCTCGACGCCGCGGGCACGCGCCTGCGCCTCCAACTGCACCAGAAGGGCGGGCAGCCGGTCGAGCGCATCCTGCCGCAGGGCGCGCGCGGCGGCCTGCAACTCCTCAAAGGGCGCGCTGTCGGCAAAGCCCGCGGCCTGTTGCTGCCTGAGAAGGCCGGTGGAGCGCGTCAGGGTGGCGCGCAGGGCATCGTCAGCCAGCGCATCGGCGACGCGGCGGTAAAAGTTGGGGGGCATGGCGTAGATGGGGAACTCAGGGGAACTGGGGGAACAGGTTACGTCAAAACGCATCGCTCTTCCCAGTTCCTCCGAGTTCCTCTCCCTCAATCCCGCTTGAAGGTCGAGTAGTCGGGCGTGCGGTATTTGCTGGCGCCGACGCCGGCGATGTCCAGCATCGCCTCGACCTTGAGCGGCAGGCCGAAGATCTTGATGAAGCCCTCGGCGTCCTTCTGATCGTAGACATCCTCCTGGCCGAAGGTCGCATAATCCTCACGGTAGAGGGAGTGCGGCGAGCGACGGCCCACCAGGATGACGTTGCCCTTGTAGAGCTTGAGGCGCACGCTGCCGGTGATGTTTTCCTGGGTGGCCTGGACGAAGGCATCCAGCGCGCGGCGCAGGGGGGTGAACCAGAGGCCGTTGTAGGTCAGCTCGGCGTATTTCAGCGCCACCTGCTGCTTGTACTGCAACGATTGCTTGTCCAGGCAGAGCTCCTCCAGCGCGTCGTGGGCCGCGTAGAGGATCGTTCCGCCGGGCGTTTCATAGACGCCGTGCGACTTCATGCCCACCAGGCGGTTCTCCACCAGGTCGATGCGCCCGATGCCATGTCTGGCGCCCAGCGTGTTCAGCGTCTCCAGCAGACCGATGGGGCCTTTGGCCACGCCGTTGATGCGCTTGGGAATGCCCCCCTGGAAGTCGATGACCACCTCTTCCGGCTGGTCAGGGGCAGCTTCCGGGCTGACCGACCACTGATACATGATCTCTTCCGGCTCGTTCCAGGGATCCTCCAGCAGCCCGCCCTCGTGGCTCAGGTGCCACAGGTTGCGGTCGCGGCTGTAGATCGATTTCTCGGTGGCGGTGACGGGCACGTGGTGCTCGGCGGCGTAGTCCAGCGCGTCCTTGCGGCTGCGAATGGTCCACTCGCGCCAGGGGGCGATGGTGCGCAGCCGCGGGTTGAGCGCCATCACCGTCAGCTCGAAGCGCACCTGGTCGTTGCCCTTGCCGGTGCAGCCGTGGGCGATGGCGTCGGCGCCCTCCAGCTCGGCCACCTCGACCATGCGCTTGGCGATCAGCGGCCGGGCCACGCTGGTGCCCAGCAGATATTTGCGCTCGTAGACCGCGCCGGCCTGCAGCATCGGGTAGAGGTAGTCGGTGATGAACTCCTCGCGTAAGTCTTCGATGTATATCTTGCTGGCGCCGGAGGCCAGCGCCTTTGGCTCCAGGCCGGCCAGTTCCTCGCCCTGGCCCAGGTCGGCGGTGAAGCAGATCACTTCACAGCGGTAGTTGTTGCGCAGCCAGGGCACGATCACCGACGTGTCCAGGCCGCCGGAGTAGGCGAGCACGACTTTGTTGACTGCAGACGGGGGCATTGAATTGTTTCCTCTGGGTGGTGTTTGTCTTACGTAGCTGCTCAGCCGGCGGGCCAAACGTTGGTTGAGTAGCCTTCTGAGGCGTATCGAAACCAACGTTTGGCCC
>JACSRL010000183.1 GCA_014879765.1 Anaerolinea sp.
TTTCATGGCGCCATGACCTTGATCTGCAAGACAAAAACCCGGTTTCTAATGCCAAGCCTGAGCAGTTACGTTTGGGCAAGATTGCTGCTCATCGAGTCCAGGTTCCGGGTTCCAGGTTTCGGGTTACGGGTTACGGAGGCACAGATTCCGCATCACGCATCACGTTTCACGCATCACGCATCACGCCCCGGAGACAACTTGCCGGAACGTCCTCCCTGAATACAATTGCATCAGACTCGCCCGCGCCCTTGGTCTGGCGGGCAAGGACCTGGCCGGCGGCGCTGCGGGCCACGGCAGCCTATAGCGAGGAGCACCCTACCTAAATGAAGCGAACACCCTGGTTCAACACTCAGGCCAGTGGAAGATTGGCCTTGGCTGCGCTGGCCGGTAACGGTCAGACGCGGCCCGTGGAGTTCAACGTGCTGCGGGCCGATGAGGAGCCCAAGCGCACGGTGCGAGCCGGCCGGCGTCGCCCCAGCGGGCCATCGACCGAGCCGCGCGAGCGGGCCGATGCGCCCCATCGTGAGCGCCCCGACCAGCCGGCGCCGTCGGCCGGCGGCGGCTATCGCCCCCCGGCCGCGCCGCGTCCGTCCGGCGGCGGCGCCGGCCTGCCCGGCGGCGGCCGCATGTCGCCGCTGCTGATGGTGGTGGGCGGCGCGCTCTTTCTCTGCCTGGTGGTCGTCATGGCCATCTTCGGCGGCGGCGGCGATGGCGGCGATTCCACCGGCAGCAGCGTGTTCGACCAGGCAGCGCAGCCCGCGGCCAGCAGCTCACAGCAGAATCTGGCCCCGACAACCGCTGCCAGGCCGACGGCGCGCCCCACCCTGGTCCCCGGCGCCGGATCGACCCCCGGCCAGACCTGGACCGTCATGCTCTACATGAACGCCGACGACAAGATTCTGGAGCAGGACATCTTTGTCGATCTCAACGAGGCAGAGCTGGTCGGCTCCAGCGATCGTGTCAACATCGTGGCGCAGATGGACCGTTTTCGCGGCGGCTTCAGCGGCGACGGCAACTGGACCAACACCCGGCGCTTCTACGTGACACGCGACAACGACCTGTCGCGCATCGGCTCGCGCATGGTGCAGGATGTGGGCGAGGCTAACATGGCCAGCCCCGACTCGCTGATCGACTTCGCCACCTGGGCCATGGCCAACTACCAGGCCGACAAGTATATGCTGATCATGTCGGACCACGGCATGGGCTGGCCTGGCGGCTGGAGCGACCCCGACCAGGGCGGCGCGCCGGCCAGCATCAGCCGCTCCCCTCTGGGCAACGCGCTGGGCAACCACATGTTCCTGGAGCAGATCGACTACGCCTTCGACCAGATCCGCGCCCGCGCGGGGGTGGACAAGCTGGAGATCATCGGCATGGACGCCTGCCTGATGGGACACATCGAGGTGATGAGCGCGCTGGCGCCCCACGCCAACTACACCATCGTCTCGCAGGAGACCGAGCCCGCGCTGGGCTGGGCCTACACCAGCTTCCTGGGCGATCTGGTGAACAATCCCGACATGAGCGGCGCTGAGCTGGGGCAGGTGGTGGTCGATAGCTACATCCAGCAGGATCAGCGCATCCTGAACGATCAGGCGCGCACCGAATGGGTGGGCCGCGGCCCCATCAGCGTGCGCCAGTTGACCGATCAGCTTGAACGCAACATCACCCTGGCCACCGTCGACCTGGCCGCGCTGCCCGCGCTCAACGACCGGGTGAACGAGCTGGCCTATCAACTGCAGACGGCTGATCAGCAGGCTGTGGCCAAGGCGCGCAACTATGCCCAGTCCTTCACCAGCGTCTTCGGCAGCAGCGTGCCTAACTCCTACATCGACCTGGGCAACTTCGTCGGCCTGCTCAAACAGGCCAGCCGCAGCCAGGCGGTGAACCAGGCGGCCGACGGCGTGCTGGCCGGCCTGAACGACGCGGTGGTCATCTCCCGCCGCGGCGCCAACCGGCCCGGCGCCACCGGCATTTCCATCTACTTCCCCAATTCGCAGCTTTTCCAGAACCCGGCCACCGGTTTGCAGTCCTACAATGTGGTTTCGGGCCGCTTCGTCCAGGATTCGCTGTGGGATGAGTTCCTGACCTACCACTACACCAAACGGCCCTTCGAGGCCGCAGCGCCCCGCCAGGCTACTCTGCCCGAGGCCGGCGCGGCCGTGCGCGCGCCAGGCGCCGGTGTGATCACCCTGGCGCCCATCGAGAAGTCGGGCGACGTGGCTGCGCCCGGCCAGCCGGTGCTGCTGAGCAGCGATGTCAGCGGCGAGAATGTCGGGTACATCACCTTCTTCACCGGCTTCCACGACCAGGAGAGCAATTCCATCTTCGTGGCCGACCAGGACTTTCTGGACAGCTACGAGACCCGCGAGATCGACGGCGTCTTCTACCCCGACTGGGGCGAGGGGGACTTCACCCTGGAATTCGAGTGGGAGCCGCTGATGTTTGCCATCAGCGACGGCGAGAACAACGTCATCGCCGGCCTGATGCCGGAGACCTATGGCCGCTCGTCCGAGGAGGCCATCTACAGCGTCAACGGCCTGTACACCTACGCCGACGGCGAGCAGCGTTCGGCGCGCATGACCTTCCAGAACGGCGTCATGATGCAGGTCTTTGGCTTCACCGGCGACGACAACACCGGCGCGGCGCGCGAGATCATGCCCCGGCCGGGCGACACCTTCACCGTGCAGCAGCAGTGGCTGGACCTGGACGCGCAGGGCAACGTGACCGGCGCGGCGACGCAGATGGGCGATACCCTCACCTTCGGCGACCAGCCCTTCATCTGGAAAGAGATGGACGCGGCCGCCGGCGCCTACGTGCTGGGCTTCAGCGTGCAGGACCTGGACGGCCAGACCGTGGCCACCCAGTTCACCCAGGTGACGGTGGAATAATCGCCGCCGCACGCTGATCTGGCTCCCCCAAGAACGCCCGCTGCGCCACCGCGCAGCGGGCGTTCTTGGTTTATAACTGCTCCGGCGACGGGCCAAACGTTGGTTGAGTAGGCCGCCGTATCGAAACCAACGTTTGGCCCGTCTATGCCGACCCGAACAGGCCGTTCGAGGTTCCCGTTGAGTAGGCCGCCGTATCGAAATCAACGGTCACGCACCCGCCGGCGGCATGGCATGAGAAACCGGGTTTTTCTCGTGCGACAACCCGGTTTCTGAACGACTCGCTGAGCAGTTGCGTTTTTCCCTCTTGACTTCGTGTAAAAAATACACTATAATGAACGTGTCAAAATTACACTAAGTAATCCAAAGGAGACACGACCATGGGATACTCACATTGGAGCGACGACGCCTTTCAGGCGCGGCAGGATCACCGGCGCAGCAGCGGCCAGACGGCCTTCACCTACGACGCCTGGGTGCGGGCCACGGGCCAGACCAGGGTTCACAGCCAGATGGACCCCTTTGGCGTGACGAGAGAGAGCCGTGACAGCGCCGAACACCCCGATTCGCTGGCCATCGGCGTCATGTTCGACGTGACCGGCAGCATGGGCAGCGTGCCGCGCACCTTGCAGACCAAGCTGGGCAGCCTGATGCGCCTGCTGGTGGAAAAGGGCTATGTGGCCCATCCCCAGGTGCTGTTTGGCGCCATCGGCGACGCCAACTGCGACCGCGTCCCCTTGCAGGTCGGCCAGTTCGAGTCCGGTCTGGAGATGGACGATGACCTGGGCAAGATCTATCTGGAGGGGGGCGGCGGCGGGCAGGTCCATGAAAGCTACGAGCTGGCCATCGCCTTCTTCGCCTTGCACACCGCCATCGACTGTTTCGACAAGCGCGGCCGCAAGGGCTATCTTTTCACCATCGGCGACGAAAAGCCCTACGCCGCGGTGTCCAGCGAGCACATGCGGCGTCACCTGGGCGACCGGCTGCACGACCACGTGCCCACCGCGCGCCTGGTGCAGGAGCTGCAGCGGCGCTACCATCATTTCCACATCATCCCCACCAACACCGCCCATGGCCGCAGCGACGATGTGCAGAGCTGCTGGCGTGCGCTGCTGGGCGAGCGTGTCCTGCTGTTGGAGGAGGAGGCCGCCGTGTGCGAGACCATCGCGCTGGCCATCGGGCTGAATGAGGGCACAGCCCGGGATGTGGCCAGCGGCGTCGATGATCTGGTGCGCGCTGGCCATGGCCGGGACGCGGCCGACGCGGCGGCGCGCGCCCTGGCCGGCTGCAGCCCGGCGCGGTCCGCCCGCCTGGCCTCCAGCGTCTTCACACCGCGCGGCCGCCGGCTCCGCGCGAGCCACTGAAAGCCAGGGAGCTTCTCAGCCATGCAGCACGCGTTCTTGACCGTTGATCTCGGCTTTGGCGATGCGGGCAAAGGGTCCGTGGTCGATTATCTGGTGCGACGCCACGACGCGCACACCGTGGTGCGCTACAACGGCGGCGCGCAGGCCGGCCATCGGGTGGTGACGCCTGGCCCGACGCCGCAGGAGCATGTCTTCGCCCAGTTCGGCAGCGGCACGCTGGCCGGCGCAGCCACGCATCTGACGCGCTTCATGCTGCTGGACCCGCTGGCCATGCTGGCTGAGGAGGCGCATCTGGCCGCCCTGGGCATCGGCGACGCCTTCGACCGCACCACCATAGACGCGCAGGCCCTGGTGCTTACCCCCTTCCAGCGGGCGGTCAACCGGTTGAAGGAGCTGGCGCGCGGCGGGCAGCGCCACGGAAGCTGCGGCATGGGCATCGGCGAGACCGTGGCCGACCGCCTGGCCCACGGCGACCGGGCGCTGCTGGCCGGCGACCTGGGCAACCGCGACCTGCTGCGCGCCAAGCTAAGCTTTCTGCGCGAGCTGAACCTGGCCAAGGCGCGCGGGCTGGACGCGCGCCTGGCCGGTTTCGAGGCGGCTCAGGCTGAATGGCAGGCGCTGGCCGACGAGAGCTGGATCGAATGGCTGTTGGAGGTCTACCCCGCCTTTGCAGCCCGCGCCCAGATCGTGCCTGGCCAGCACCTGCACGCCATCCTGCGCCGGCCGGGCGCGGTGGTTTTCGAGGGCGCGCAGGGGGTGTTGTTGGACGAGTGGGGGGGCTTCCATCCCCACACCACCTGGAGCACCACCACGCTGCACAACGCCGCTTGCCTGCTGGCTGAGGCAGGCTACCGCGGCGCGGTGACGCGAGTCGGCATCACACGTGGCTACATGACCCGCCACGGCGCCGGGCCGCTGGTCACTGAGGATGCCGCGCTGACCGGGGCGCTGCCCGACCCGACCAACGGCTTCGGCGCCTGGCAGCAGGGCTTCCGCCTGGGCTGGCTGGACCTGGTGCTGCTGCGCTACGCGCGCGAGCTGGTAGGGCCGTTGGATTGGCTGGCGGTGACCTGTCTCGACCGGCTGGCCGAACTGCCCGGCCTGCACTTCTGCCGGCGCTACCGTTGCGAGGGCGATCTGCTGGAGCGGCTGGCCCCGGCGCCAGGGCGCGATCTGGTCTATCAGGCAGGGCTGACCAGCCTGCTGGCGCGCTGCCGGCCGGTGTTGGAACTGGCCGCATCGCCCGCGGCGCTGTTGGATCTGCTGGCCGATCAGTTGCAGACGCCGGTGGGGCTGGTCTCGCACGGCCCAACGGCCGACGACAAGTACATGACTGCGACGCGTTTGACAATGTGAGTCAACCTTGGTAGACTAATTGCAGGACAATTGAGTACCAGGAGGTTACTATGGGCTATGTCACTGTTCGCGATTTGCGGGTTCGCCCCGGAGATGTGTGGGAAAAGCTGCGTGAGCAAGGAGAGATGATTCTGACGTCCAATGGTCGCCCTATGGCCATCCTTGCCCAGGTGGATGAAACTGACGTCGAGGCCACGTTGGCGGCTTTAAGGCGCGCGCGCGCCCAGGCGGCTGTAGCCCGCATGCGGCGAGCCGCCGCTCAGATGAGCGAAGCCGAGATCGACGCTGAGATCGACGCGGTCAGACGCGAGCGGCCGCCAGGAGTCGCATGAACCGTCATCTTGTGGTGCTCGACACCAAGCTGATTACGGGCAACAAGGCTCATTACCCCTCGGCGGCGGCGCCGGCCGTCATGGTTTTGACGCCGCGTGAATTCCTGGAGTTATGGGGGCGGGCGACTGGACGCTGATACCCTCTTAGGATGGACCCTGCAACAGCATTGCCAGAATCAGCTTGGCCGCGGCCTTGTCCAGCGGCTGGTTGTTGTTGCCACATTTGGGGCTGTGAATACAACTGGGGCAGCCGGCCTCGCAGGGACAGGCCGCGATCACCTCGTAGGCCGCGCGCCAGAGCGCGGGCAGATCATGGAAGCCGCGTTCGGCGATGCCCACCCCGCCGGGAAAGCCGTCGTAGATAAAAATCTGCGCCGCGTCGGTGTCCGCGTGGCGCGGCGTGCTCAGCCCGCCGATGTCCCAGCGGTCGCACATGGCAAAAAGGGGCAGGATGCCGATGCAGGCGTGCTCGGCCGCGTGGATGCCGCCCAGGAAGTCCAGCCCGCGGCGCTGGCAGGCCGCGCTGATCTCCGGCGCCAAATCCCACCAGAGCGCGGCCGTCTCGAAGGTGGTCTGCGGCAGCTCCAGCATCTCCTCCCCCAGCACCTCCTCCGAGTAATGGCGCAGGCGGCGATAGCCGATCACCTGCGAGGTGGCCCGCACCAGGCCAAAGTAGGCATAGCCGCCAGGGATCGCCCGGTGCCGCATGGAATGCACGATGCGCACGTCGCTCCACTCCCGCGGCACGGTGTAATAGTCCACCTCGGCCGGGCGGGCCACGGCAAAGCCCATCGCGCTGTCGTAGCGGGTCACCAGGTAGCTTTCTCCCTGGTGCAGGTAGACCGCGCCAGGGTGGACCCGCTGCGGCGCGCTGCTGGCCTCGATCTCCTCCAGGGTGCGGAAGTTCCGCGACTCGTCCAGCAGGGCAAAGCGGCCGCCGCCGGCCGAGCGCAGGTTGACCTTCTCGGCCGGATAATCTGCGCCGGTGTAGGTCCAGCGGTCGCCATGAAAGTCCAGCACGCCCTGCTCCTCCAACTGCACCATGGCCGGCACGAAGCCAGGGCCGAAGAGCGCCTCGTCATCGAAGCGGTCGTGCGCGGCGATGTTGGTCAGCGGAACCTCGGCCGCGGCGCAGGGCAGATGGCGCGCCAGCACATAGACGTTGTCGGGGTCGATCAGCGCGTGCTCGTGCGGCCGGCCGAAGAGATCCGCCGGGTGGCGCATGAAATACTGATCCAGCGGATTGTCCAGCCCGATCAGCACCGCCAGCGAGGGATCGCTGCCGCGGCCGGCGCGGCCGGCCTGCTGCCAAAGACTGGCCACCGTGCCGGGATAGCCCACCAGCACGGCCGCGTCCAGCCCGCCCACGTCGATGCCCAGCTCCAGCGCGTTGGTGGCCGTCACGCCGATCAGCCGGCCGCTGAAAAGATCCGCCTCGATCTGGCGGCGTTGCTCCGGGGTATAGCCGGCGCGGTAGGCGGCGATGCGGGAGGACTGATCCGTGACCCGTGATGCGTGACCGGAGGAATCGGGTGTGGGCTGATGTGCGTCTGGATGGCGGTCTCTTGCCGTGCGGTTCCTGGATCCACCGCGCTGCGGCTTCTGCTCCTTGGCCAGCTCCGCGCGGGCATAGCGCAGGATCAGCTCGGCCACCTTGCGGGCGCGGGTGAAGAGGATGGTGCGGGTATCGCTGCGCACCAGGGCCGCG
>JACSRL010000619.1 GCA_014879765.1 Anaerolinea sp.
GCGGTGGAGTGAGGGGAAGTTGACATTTAGCCCCGCGGAGTGAGCATCCTCAGATGCGGCCCCGCGGAGTGAGCATCCTCAGATGCGGGCCCGCGGAGTGAGCATCCTCAGATGCGGCCCTCTGGGGCGTTTCCAAACCGGCATCTGAGGATGCCTACTCCGCGATTCGGGGTGTCGAGATGCCGGCGACAGGTTCTATTGGCGCCATGTCAACAGAACCTGGCATATCTCCCTGCGGTGCGCAAAGCTCTGACTCGGTAGACGCCATCATGGCCGCCTCACGCCGGTTCCCCCAACTCCTCTGAGTTCCCCCCGATCTCCCCTCAGCTCGCCATCAACATCTTGGTCTGCTTAGCTGCCCGGTCGCGGTCGTGCTTGGACAGAAGGCGCTTGCGGATGCGCAGGTTGAGCGGGGTGACCTCCAACAATTCGTCGTCGGCCAGATATTCGATGCACTCGTCCAGGCTCATCTCGCGCGGCGGCGTCAGCCGCTCCTGGATCTCCTTGGTGGAGCTGCGGATGTTGTCCAGGTGGCGCGCCTTGCAGACGTTGACGTCCAGATCGCCCGGCCGCTGATGCTCGCCCACCACCATGCCCTGGTACACCCCGACGCCAGGGCCGAGAAAGAGCACGCCGCGCTCCTCGCCGTTTTTCAGCCCATAGGTGGTGGTGGCGCCGGTCTCCCAGGCCACCAGCGAGCCGCGCGAGCGGCCCTGAATGGGGCCGGCCAGCGGCATGTAGTCGTGGAAGATCGAGTGCATGATGCCCATGCCGCGGGTGGCAGTCAGGAACTGATAGCGGAAGCCCAGCAGGCCACGCGTGGGCGCCAGGTAGGTGAGCATGACGCTGCCGTTGTTCAGGTCTTGCAGGTTCAGCATTTCGCCCCGGCGCCGGCCCAGCATCTCCACCACCACCCCCACGCTCTCCGGGCTGGTCTCGATGTGTACCTCCTCGTAGGGCTCCAGCTTTTCGCCGTCAGGCCCGTCGCGCAGGATCACCTCAGGCCGCGAGACTTGAAACTCGTAGCCCTCGCGGCGCATGGTTTCGATCAGGATCGCCAGATGCAGTTCGCCGCGGCCGGAGACCAGAAAGGTGTCGGCGCTCAGGGTGTCCTCGACCCGCAGCGCCACGTTCTGGCGCAGCTCGTTGTCCAGCCGCTCGCGCAGCCGGCGCGAGGTGCCCCAGCGCCCCTCCTTGCCGGCGAAGGGGGAGGTGCTGACGCCGAAGGTCATGCGCACGGTGGGCGCCTCGACCTTGATGGTGGGCAAGGCCACCGGCGCGTCGGGGTCGGCCAGCGTCTCGCCGATGGCGATGCCATCCAGGCCGGCCAGCGCCACGATCTCGCCCGCCTCCGCCTGCTCTACATCGACCCGCTCCAGACCCTCGTGGACGAAGAGATAGCGCGCCCGTTCCGGCAGCGTCTCGCCGTTCAGGGTCAGCCGGGCCAGCGGCTGGCCGGCCTTGATCCGGCCGGCAAAAAGCCGCCCCACCGCGGTCAGCCCGCGGTAGTTGTCATAGCCCAGGCTGGTCACCAGCATCTGCAAGGGCGCGGCGGGATCGACCGTGGGTGGCGGCACCTGGCGCAGGATGGTCTCGAACAGCGGCTGCAGGTCGGGCCCCAGGGTTGAGGTCAGGCCAGCCCGGCCGGCCGTCGCCACGGCATAGACCACGGGAAAATCGGCCTGCTCGTCGCTGGCGCCCAGCTCCAGGAACAGGTCGAAGGTTTCGTTCAGCACGCGCTCCGGCTCGGCGTCCTTGCGGTCGACCTTGTTGATGACCACGATGGCGCGGTGGCCCAGCTCCAGCGCCTTTTTCAGCACGAAGCGGGTCTGCGGCATCGGCCCCTCGGCCGCGTCCACCAGCAGCAGCACGCCATCCACCATGTTCAGCACCCGCTCCACCTCGCCGCCGAAGTCAGCATGGCCGGGGGTGTCGACGATGTTGATCTTGACCTGCCGGTCGATCGCTGCATCGTAGATGCTGATGGCCGTGTTCTTGGCCAGGATGGTGATGCCGCGCTCGCGCTCCAGGTCATTGGAGTCCATCACGCGCTCGGCGACTTGTTGATTGGCGCGGAAGGTGTGAGCCTGCCGCAGCAGCCCATCGACCAGGGTCGTCTTGCCGTGGTCCACGTGGGCAATGATAGCGATGTTGCGAAGATCGGTTCGTTCGGTCAGCATGTAAGTTCAGCTCGCGAAAGCTCAGGCGGCTTCAGGGAAACTGGCAGTGTCCACGCGCGCCTGAGCTGGGAATCAGTTGAGACAAGAAAGACTTCGGCTGGCGGGCCGAAGTCTCGTCACGGCAATATCTTAGCACAGGTGGTGGAAAAAGCGGAAATGGATGCATAACGAGTAACGAGTAACTCGTAACCCGGAGTTGGTGGGAGGTGTGTGTTGGGATGCGTGAAGCGTGAAGCGTGAAACGTGAAGCGTGAAGAAGTTCGTCCTGGCTGCTTGCGTTTCACATAGAATAGGCAGAGACGCTTCCCATCCTCACACACTCCGGGTTACGAGTTACGGGTTACTCGTTACTTGTTACGAGCCACCGCATCACCTTTCACCTCTGCCGTACAGAATCACGATCAGCCGTTTCGGCCCATGCACGCCGATGGCCATGGTCTGCTCGATGTCGGCGGTCTTGCTGGGGCCGCTGACCAGCGTCAGCGACGAGGGCATGGCCTGGCCGCGCGCGGCTGTCCAGGTGAACAGGTCAGTGGTCAGGCTGGATGTGGAGGCCAGGGCGATGTGTACCGGCGGCAGCAGGGGCACCAGGCGGCTCTTGCCCGGCCCGCTGCTGATCACCACCGTGCCCGTCTCGGCCAACAGCGCGTCCGCGCCGGTGATGCCAGCGTCGGCCGCGGCGCAGAAGGCGCGCAGATCGTCGTTCTCCTGGCCGGCCATGCGCCATTGAACAGCTGGCCAGCGGCCGGCCAGATCGGTGGCATCCAGCGGCGAATCGGCGTTGACCGCGACCCGCCGCGCGCTCAGTCCAGTCAGCAGATCGCCCAGCATCGCCAGCGCCGCGTCCAGGCTGTCGACGTGATGTACCTCGCCGTGGGCCTCTGTCAGCGCCGCGATAAAGCGCTGGGCCAGGTCGTCGAACTGGCGACGGCTCTGCCAGGCGGCTGGATGGTCAGCAGGGCGCGTCTGTTGACGCAGGATGGCGAGTATCTGTTCACGGTCGTTCATGGAGCTTCACCTTTCGTCAGGAAGGATACGGTAAATGACTGGCCTTGTCAAACAGCGCCGGGCCAATTCAGAAGAGTCGAGCACGTCCACGTGTGGATTCTGCGCACATAGACCGCACCTGGGGATGCTCACTCCACAAAGGATTGTTAAGCCCCCACCTTTGACGCTTGCCAGGGATCGGCTATAATGTCGATGGCGATTGTATGCTACAATGGCAGATGAAAGACCAGATACAAGCGCGCAGTTTTAGGAGCATGAGTCATGACCATCATTGAACTTGCACCCAGGTTGAGCAATCCATTGCAGCTGCTGGCCAAACGCCAGGAAGCATCCATCGAGGAGATCATCGAAGAAGTGATCGATCGTTTTTTGCGCGAGCAACGCCACGCTCAGTTGCTGCAAGAGATGGAGCGCTTTCGCCAGATGCACTCTGAGTTGCTTCCCCAGTTTCGAGGAAAGTACATCGGAATGTTGAATGGCCAGGTTTTGGACAGCGATGCCGATGGCGGCATGCTTCATACGCGTCTGGCTCGCCAGTATGGCGATCAACCCATCCTGATCGTCGAGATCAAGGATCAGCCAGAACAAGAGTTCAAGCGGTTAAGCCGGCGGTTGGTGGTATGAAGTCTTTGTATCGCGCTGATTACCATCCTCCAATCCCTGCACTGCCAATCCGCTTGTACTCCCCAGTCACGGATAGATTCGTTGGACCGGAACTGGCTTTGGTAGATACGGGGTCCGATGCCACATTGGTGCCGCTGCGTCATTTGTTAGCGATCGGGGCGGAGGAGACCGCACCTGGATGGCTGGTAACGGTTACAGGAGAGCGACAGGCTGTGGCTCTTTATTTCGTGGATATCTATCTGGAACAGGATGTCGCACCGGGTATTCGAGTAATCGCCGACCAAGAAGGCGATGATGTTGTGTTAGGGCGCGACTTTCTGAACCGTTTCCCTCTCTTCTTGGACGGTCCACTCAAGCAATTGACTGTCCCTGACGCTGTCGCTGTGCGACGAATGCGCATGCCGGTGTCTTAGCAGATCAGGCCAAAACGCTATGTCAACAACAGGTATTACCACAGAAGTGCATCAATCGGTTGTGCGAGAGTTTGTTCTTTCGGTTGAGCAGGTGCATCGTCTCAGGAAGATGGCCGACAGTCGTGACATGAGCGAAAGCCGGGTAGTCGAAAAGGCGCTCGAGTTATTGTTTGGCATGGATGATAGTCTCGACCTGGACCTGGATCGCGAGACGTTATACCGGTTGTCAGAACCATCCCTACTTCGTATCTGGGACAACGATTCCGACGCCGTTTACGACAACTGGAGAGATATCTATGGCCTTCCAGAGGGGTGACGTTGTACTGGTTCCTGTTCCGTTCACCAACCTGCAGAACTCGCAACAGATCGACCGCATCATCGCCAACGCCCTGGCCGAGGACATCGGCGACGGCGATGTGACCACGCTGAACACCGTGCCGGCCGATGCGCGGCTGCACGGCGTCTTCCTGGCCAAGGAGGCCGGCGTGCTGGCGGGGCTGGAGGTGGTGCGCCGCGTCTTCCAGCAGGTGGACCCGGCCGTGACGCTGGCCTTCGACGTGGATGACGGCGACCGCGTCGAGCCGCGCCAGCTGTTTGGCAGCATCCACGGGCCTGGCCGCGCGCTGCTGACCGGCGAGCGAACCGCGCTGAATTTCTTGCAGCGCATGTCGGGCATCGCCACCCTCACCCGGCGCTATGTGGACGCCGTGGCCGGCACGCACGCGGTGATCCTGGACACGCGCAAGACCGCGCCCGGCCTGCGCGCGCTGGATAAATGGGCCGTGCGGCTGGGCGGCGGGCAGAATCACCGCATCGGCCTCTACGACATGGCCATGATCAAGGACAACCACATCGCAGCCGTGGGCGGCATCGCTGAAGCGGTGCGCCGCGTGCGGACTGGCGACCCGCGCGGCCGTCCCATCGAGGTCGAGGTGGCCACCCTGGAGCAACTGGCCGAGGCGCTGGAACAGCCCATCGACCGCATCCTGCTGGACAACATGAGCCTGGAGCAGATGGCCGCGGCCGTGCAGATGGCAGCCGGCCGCATCCCGCTGGAGGCCTCGGGCAACGTCAATCTGAACACCGTGGCCGCCATCGCTGCCACCGGCGTCGACTATATCTCTTCCGGCGCGCTGACCCATTCCGTGGCCGCGCTGGACATCAGTCTGGACATACAGTCAGTGATGAACGATGAATGATGAAGGATGAATCCGGAGTCCGGACTCCGGATTCATCCTTCATCCTTCATCATTCATCGTTTCTGGAGCATTCCCATGTCAACTACTCTCACTGTCACCGACCGCACCCATATGTCGGTCGAGGAGATTTTTGAGGAACTGAAGGCGCGCATCGGCGAGTACACGCCGGAGCCGGAGCTGTGGGCGCAGGCTGAGCTGGCCCATGAGGTCAACCAGCTCAAGGTGCAGCGCAACGCGGTGATCCTGGGCCACAACTACATGGAGCCGGCCCTCTTTCACTCGGTGCCCGATTTCGTGGGCGACTCGCTGGAGCTGAGCCGCAAGGCCGCCCGCACCGACAAGGATGTCATCGTCTTCTGCGGCGTCAAGTTCATGGCCGAGACCGCCAAGCTGCTCAACCCCAGCCGCACGGTGCTGCTGCCCTCGCTGGAGGCCGGCTGCTCGCTGGCGGCCAGCATCACCGCGGCCGATGTGCGCGCCCTGCGCGCCCGCTTCCCCGGCGTGCCGGTGGTCACCTACGTCAACACCTACGCCGATGTCAAGGCCGAGAGCGACATCTGCTGCACCTCCGGCAACGCGGCCGCGGTGGTCGAGTCGCTGGGGACTGACACAGTGATCTTCCTGCCTGACGAATATCTGGCCAAGAACGTGGCGCGCGAGACCGGCAAGCACATCATCGTCCCCACCCGGCTGCCGACCGGTAACATTCACTTCAACACCGACGTGGACTTCACCATGGTCGGCTGGGATGGCCGTTGCGAGGTGCATGAGCAGTTCACCGTGGGCGACATCGCCAAAGTGCGCAGCCAGTTCCCCGACGTGGTGATCCTGGCCCACCCGGAGTGCAGCCCCGAGGTGGTGGACGCGGCCGATTTTTCCGGCAGCACCAACGCCATGATCCGCTACGTGGAGCAGACCCAGGCCCCGCGCTACCTGCTGCTGACCGAATGCTCCATGGGCGAGAACGTGGCCGCGGCCAACCCCGACAAGGAGATGCTGCGCCTCTGCATGGTGCGCTGTCCCTACATGAACCAGATCAGCCTCCAGATGACGCGCGATGCCCTCAAGTATATGCAATACGAGATCGACGTGCCGGAGGAGATCCGTGTCCGCGCCGCCCGTGCGGTAGAGCGGATGATTGCGGTCGGCTAACCGTGAGCGAATACATCGAGACCGACGTCCTGATCATCGGCAGCGGCATCGCTGGCGCGACGGCCGCGCTGGAGCTGGCCGACCGCGGCGTGCAGGTGACAGTGGTCACGCGCGCCACGGAGCCGGAGGAGAGCAACACCCTCTGGGCGCAGGGGGGCATCATCTACCGCGGCGAACACGATTCGCCCGACGCGCTGGCGCAGGATATCCTGCGGGCAGGCGCTGGCCTCAGCTACCCGCCGGCCGCCCAGATTCTGGCCGAGGAGGGGCCGCCGGTCTTGCAGCGCATCCTGCTGGCGCGCGCGCCGGTGGACTTCGACCGCACCGATGAGGGCGAGCTGTCGCTGGCGCTGGAGGGGGGCCACTCCATGCCGCGCATCCTGCATGTGGCTGACTACACCGGCAAGGCCATCGAGCTGGCGCTGATCAAGGCCGTCCAGGCCCACCCCAACATCACCCTGCTGACCGGCCACACGGCCGTGGATCTGCTGACCCCGTCGCACCATTCGCTCAACCGGCTGGCCATCTATGAACATCGCTCCTGCGTCGGCGCCTATCTTTTTGACCAGGCCAGCCGGCAGGTGCGGCGTTGTCTGGCGCGCACGACCATCCTGGCCACCGGCGGGCTGGGCCAGATCTTCCTGCGCACCACCAATCCGGCTGGCGCGCGCGGCGATGGCGTGGCCATGGCCCAGCGCGCCCAGGCGCGGGTGATCAACCTGGAGTTTGTCCAGTTTCACCCCACCACCTTCTACCATCTCAACGCGCCCAATCTGCTGATCTCCGAGGCGGTGCGCGGCGCGGGCGCGCGGCTGGTCAACGCCGACGGCGAGCCCTTCATGCAGCGCTACCAGCCGGAGTGGAAAGACCTGGCCCCGCGTGACATCGTGGCGCGCAGCATTCATCAGGAGATGCTGGCCAACGATCTGACCCACGTCTATCTGGACCTGCGCTCCTACATCCCGCAGGAGGAGATCCTGCACCATTTCCCCACCATCCGTGCGAGTTTGCTCCCCTACGGCGTGGA
>JACSRL010000134.1 GCA_014879765.1 Anaerolinea sp.
ACCTGCGCTGACGCTGCCCACCTTCCAGTCCACTCCGGGGTGCTGCGCAAAGGGCTGCTCAGAGCTTGTTGAAAGATGCGTGTGTGTACTCTGTCACAACTGCTTGTGTGAAGTATATCACATCAAGCCAGGGATGTCAACAGGGTATTGGCGCCATTCTTCCGTCCCCAAATAAAAAGCGGCAGGGTAAGCCTGAGCTCGCCCTGCCGCATGACAGAAGGGGGAAGGATGTAAAGAGACCGATAGCGGTCTCGACACGCCTCAGCAGAACTGCGCAAGCTATGCGGCGGTCGCCATCCTGGCCTGCTCGCGCGCCCGCTTGGCGGCCCAGCTCTCCCAGGTCACCAGCAACGGCGTGGCGTTGAAGATGGAGGAGTAGGAGCCGCTGATCATGCCCACCAGCAGCACGGCGATGAAAGGCTTGATGGTGTCGCCGCCGAAGAGCAGAATGGCCACCATGATGAAGAAAGCGTTGAGCTGGGTGGTCAGCGACCGGCCCATGGTCTCCAGCAGGCTGCGGTTGGTGATGGTCTCGAAGTCCTCGCCCATGTGCCGCCGGCTGTTCTCACGGATGCGGTCGAAGACAACGATGGTGTCCTGCACGCTGAAGCCCAACACGGTCAGCAGCGCGGTCAGGAAGAGCGCGTCCACCTCGTAGCCCACCAGGATGCCCAACAAGGAGGCAAAGCCGGCCGTAACCACGATATCGTGCAGCATGGCAATCACCGCGCTGACGCCGTAGCGCAGCGGGTGCGACACGTTGCGGAAGGCGAAGACGATCCAGCCCACGATGGCAATCGAGGTGAAGAGCACCGCGAAGAGGGCCGAGCGGGTGACTTCGCTGCCCACCGAGGGGCCGACGTTGCGGTATTGCAGCGTCTCGATGCCGCCGAAGCGATCGCCCAGCTCCTGCTCGATCTCGGCCTTCATCTCCGGCGTCACTTCCTTGAGGCGCGCCTGCATGCGGTTGCCCTCGTCGCCCAGGGTGGTCACCGCGGTGTCGCCCAGGCCGCGTTCCAGGAAGATGTCACGCACGTCGCCCGGCTGCACCTGCTGGCCCAGCGTGAACTCCCAGTAGACGCCGCCGGTGAAGTCGATGCTCAGGCGGAAGGGGGCGCCGACGGTGGCCATCGAATAGGCCATCAGCAAGAAGCTGACGCTGAGCAGGATCACCGAAAGGATGTAGAATTTTTTGCGCTGTTGGATGATGTTGTACATGGGCTATACTCCCAGAAGCGTCGGCTTGGCCAGCGCCGACGCGTCCACGTTGCGGCGTTGGTAGACCAGGCGCATCAGCACCCGAGTGGCGAAGACCGCGGTGAACATGCTGACCATCACGCCGATGGCCAGGGTGATGGCGAAGCCGCGCACGCTGCTGGCGCCGAAGGCGCTGCCGAAGTAGATCAGAATCGCGGCGGTGATCAAGGTGGACAAGTTCGAGTCGAAGATCGACGTCCAGGCCCGGTTGAAGCCCGCGTCCACCGCGGCCCGCAACGACTTGCCGCCGCGCACCTCCTCCTTCATGCGCTCGAAGATCAGCACGTTGGCGTCCACGGCCGTGCCGGTGGCCAGCAGGAAGCCGGCGATGCCCGGCAGGGTCAGCGTCACCGGCAGCAGCTTGAAGATGGCCAGGTTGATCAGCACGAAGAGGATCAGCGCCACGTCGGCCAGGGCGCCTGGCACCCGGTAGTAGACCACCATGAACAGCAGCACCACCAGCACACCGATGACCCCGGCGGTGATGCTCTTGTCCACGGAGTCCGCGCCCAGCGTGGCCCCCACGCTGCGGGTATCGACCACGTTCAGGGCCACCGGCAGCGCACCGTACTGCATCTGCACCGCCAGGCTGTTGGCTTCATCCAGGGTGAACTGGCCGCTGATCTCGCCGCTGCCGTCGATCACCGCGCGGATGGTGGGGGCAGACAGCACCACCTTGTCCATGACGATGGCCACCACATTGCCGATGTTCTGGCTGGTGTAGTCGCGGAAGATCTGCCGGCCGCTGTCGCCCAGCTCGAAGACGATCAACGGGGAGTTGGTCAGATTGTCGAAGCCCACCTTGGCCGTGCGCAGATCTGCGCCGGTCATGATGGTGGTGAAAGGCTCCCCCGTTTCGGGGTTGAGCAGCGCCTGCGTGCTGGTGATGCCGGTGGTGGCGGAAGGCCCGCCGCCGAAGCTGGTTTCGATGCGCGTGCCGGCCGGCACAAACTGCTGGCCCATGGCGACGAATTCCAGCAGGCCGGTGCCGCGCAGGGTGGCGATGGCCTGATCGGGGTCGTCGATGCCGGGCAGTTCGACGATGATGCGGTTGGCGCCCTGGCGCTGCACCAGCGGCTCGCTGACGCCCAGGGCATTGACGCGGTTCTCGACGATGACCTTGGCCGCTTCCATCGGGTCGCGGTCCGGGGTGGTCTGCGCCGCCAGGGCGGTGGGATCCGCCTCCAGCAGCACCTGCAGGCCTCCTTGCAGATCCAGTCCCTGCTTCAGCTCCAGATCACGAAACTCACGAGGCTGCCAAAAGGCGATGTTGTTAAACCAGGACGGGTGCTGGATCGGCAGCGCGATCACCAGCGCCAGGATGGCCACGATGACGACGATGATCAGCGACCAAAGATGGCTTCGTTGCATACCTAACTCCTACGTTTGCCCGGAGACTCGCCGGTCGCGCCTTTCCCTGGCACAAAGACTTCGGAAGTGGCCAGTGCGTTCGGCCATTTCCGAAGTCAAGGACTTGGTCGATCAGGGAAGGTCGTCACCGGCGCAGGCTCTGCGCAGCGACAAAATCTGGCAGTCTCACAAAGAGACCATAAGAAAACCGGCGAGTTTGCCTTCACCGGTCGTGCGTCTGCGATTATAGCGCAGCGCCCGCGCGCTGTCAATAATCAGCAATTCCAAATTCGGGCGGAAGCTGGTCTGGAGTCGAGGCTTTAGCCGGCGTCTGCTTCATCGCCGCGGCCCTGGCGGCGAGCCTCCAAAAAGGCAATCACCTGTCCCAGCACCTCCTGCGGGCTGGCCTGGTCGGTGGCCACGATCAGATCGGCGTGTTGACGGGCGTGGGCCAGGCGGCGCTGTTGGATGGCCAGCAGCTCATCGCTCCAGTCGCTGCGCTCCACCCGCGCCCGCATCGTCTCCGGCGTCACCTCCAACATGATCAGGCAGGCAGGCGGGTGGATGCGCTGCCACATGGTGGGCACCTCCGAATGCTCCTGGCTGCACGGGCGCGCGGCATAGCCGGCCGCGGTCAGGCCGGCCGCCAGGGTGGATTTGCCCGATTTGCACGGTCCCACCACTTTGATGATCTCTTCGGCGCCCGGACTGGCCGGCTCTCCATCGCTTGCCATAGGCCTCGCTCACACGGGAAAATCGACCGTCATGCGTCGCACCTGGCCAGGCTGCGCCCGGCCGCGGATGCCCAACACCACCAGCGTCATGTCATCGGCCGGCCGGCCCTGGTCCAGCGCGATGGCTTCGTGCAGCAGGGTATCGGCCAGGCGCTGCGGGCTGTCGTCGCCTTCGGCCAGCAGTTGGCTGGTGCGGGCGGCGAGACTGAAACGCTGGCCGGTGCGCTCGCCGGCGGTCCAGACGCCATCGGTGAAGATCAGCGCGGTCAGGCCGGCCTCCAGCGTCAGCTCGCTGATCACCGGCTTGGTGCGGGCATGGATGCCGATGGCCTCGCTGGGATCGCTGAGCACCTGCCAGCCGTCGGGGGAGATGTGGCCGATCCAGGCCGGGTTGTAGACCAGCACCGGGCAGTGGCTGTTGCGCGAGAGCACCAGGGTGCGGCTGTCCAGATCCACCGAGGCCAGGTTCAGGGTGGCCGACACCTGGCCGCCGCGCAGGGTGCGCAGATAGTCGTGGGCTGCACGCGCGGCCGCGCCATCGCGCACGCCGTCGGCCAGCAGCGCCACCGCCTTGCGCACCGCCACATTGCTGATGCTCTTGGCGCCCTTGCCGCTGCGCTGGCCGTCAGCGACCACCACCGACAGGCCGCCGTGCGGCCGTTCGACGACCTCGACGCTGTCGCCGCTCTCGCTGGTGGCATATTTGCCCACCTTGGCCACGGCGACGATCACCTGCAAACCAATCGGCACAACAACCACGGTCGATTTCCAATTCTTGCTAGTTATTGGCCGCCGTCGTAGGGGTGGCCGTGGGCGTCCAGGTCGCCGTGGGCGTCCAGGTGGGGGTGGGGGTGATGGTCGGCGTGGCGGTGTGCGTGCCCGTGGGCAGCGGCGTCGGCGTCGGCAAGATCACCAGCACCCGGAAGGTGTTGCTGTACGGCTGGAAGGGAGGGGCGGAGCAGGACGGGCAGCCGCCGGTGACGTTGACCACCGCCTGGTCGCCGTCCACCAGCACCGAGGGCACCCGGAAGTTGATGGAGACCGTGTCGCGCGCGCCCGCGGCCAACGTCTTGGCCGGCGGCGCGTTGCCAAACTCGCAGTCCGCGGCCCAGCAGAAGAAGACGCCCCAGCCGACGGGGATGGTCTCGGTCTTGAGCAACTGATACTCAGCCGGCCGGTTGCCCACGTTGCGGATCTGGATCTGGAAAAGGGTGCAGCCGTTGCCGGTGCGGCAACTGCCATCCTGTCCGCTGATCGAAGTGATGACCAGGTCCTGGGCAAAGACCACGTTGACAAAGGGGGTGGAGGTGGGCGTCGGCGTGGCCGTGGAGGTGGCCGTGGGCGACGGCACCGAAACCGTCACCACCTGGCTCAGCTCGCGCACGGTGTTGTCACGCATGATCATGCGCAACACGTAGGTGGTGGTGACCGCCGGCCGCACCACCATGGTGCCGGTGGGCCCGGAGATCGCCTGGCCGTTGATGAACATGTCCTTGATGCCGGTCACATTCCAGGACAGGGTGGAGGTCTGGCCGAATTCGATGCTCAAGGGCGTGGCGGTGAAGGAGGCGTTGAACGCCTCAGCCGTGCCGGTGGCCGTGACCAGCGGTATCGGCGTCCAGGTGGGCGTGGACGTCGACGGGTCGATGTAGGGCGTGTTGGTGGGAAAGAAGGTAGCCGTGTCGCGCGGCGTGGGCGTCGAAAAGAGATCGACCGGGGTCCAGGTGGGCGTGGCCGTCGACTGGTCGAAGGACGGGGTATCGACGACAAACGACTCCGTGGGCGATGGCGTGGCGGTGGGCAGCGCGAGGAGGGTGGCCATGGCGACCGCGTCAGCCGTGGCGGTGGCCTCCTGCGGGTTGGGGGTCGGGGTTGCCACCACCACGACCACCCCGCCCGGCCCGGCCGGCGTGGGTGTGCCCGTGCCGCTGCCCTCCACCAGCGCCGTGCCGGTGGGCTGCAAGGCCAGTTGACTCGACAGCGCCCGCACCCCCAGCCAGCCCGCGCTGACCAGACCGCAGGCCATCAGCGTCGCCAACAGCGTGCCCGCGGCCAGCAGCAGCGGCCAGACCGGCCGGCGCGCGCGGCCATCGGCCGCGGTGGTCAACAGCGGCGGCGGTGGAGGGGGTGGCAGGGTGTAGCCTGAATCGCTCCAATCGCTGGCGCCGGCCGCGGTCTGCGGCCATGCGGCCTCCTCGCCGTCCTCGCCCAGATCTCCCCGATCGTCCTCGCCGCCCTCGGTCCAATTCAGCGTCACATCGTCGCTGGCTGTTGGATCGGCGAAGGCCGCGGCCGCGCCGGCCGCAACTGCGCCGGCCGCGTCCTGCGCGTCCTGCGCCTGCATGAGCGCCTGGCGCGACTGGAAGCGCGGGCAGCGTTCGTTGTGCCCGCCCAGGCAGAAGAAGGTCTGTTCGTTGAGCGGGATGGTCTGCGGCGACCGGGAGGCGTAACAGCGGTTCTCGTAGCTGGGATAGGTCAGGTACGCGCCCTGGTCATCGACCAGACCCAGGAGTGGGCAGACGCCGGCATCAGTTTCCATGGGCAAATCCTTCTTCTCCGCGTGTCTTTGAAGCTGTCTGAAAAAGCTACTTAGCAGCAACGAGCTGACGGGCGTGGGCCAGCGCCTCTTCCCGGCTGGTCACCTCGCCCGCGGCCTGCGCTTCCAGCACCGCTGCCAGCAACTGGCCGATCTGAGGGCCGGGGCGCAACGCCAGGTGGGCCATCAGCGCACGACCGTCGACCAGCGGCGTCGGGCGGATGGTCTCCAGCGGGCGGGTGAAATAGGCATCGATCAACGCGACCACCAGATCGATCTGGCGCTGCCAGTCGGCCAGTTGCAGGCCGGGGCCGGCCATGGCCCGCAGATCGGCCAGGCTCAGCAGGGCCGTATCGACGCCGGCCGCGTCCAGATCGCGAAAATAGCGGTGGATCGCGCGCCGGCTGGGCGGGCCGGCCGCCGCCAGATGGTGCGGCCGCATGTGGCCGGCGACGATGGTGGTCACCCAGCGCACCTCGGCCTCGCTGAAGCGCAGCCGGCGCAGCGCCTCGCGCGTCAAGCTCACGCTCACATCCTCGTGGCCCAGGAACTGGGTCCGCTCCGGGCCGCCGTCGGGCCTGGCCGCCACGGTGCGGGTGGCCGGCTTGCCCCAATCGTGGCACAGCGCCGCCCAGCGCAGCGCGCCGCGCCGGTCGCCCAGGGCTACGCCGACTGCCTCGGCCAGGTGCCGGGCCAGCGCCGGCCGATGCGGCGCCAGCATCTGGCACACGGCCACGTCCAACGCGTCGGCCGGCGCCTCGCGGCCGGCAATCCAGCCGGCCAGCCAGGCGGCATAGCCCAGGGTCCGGTTGGTGTGGTCGAACACATCCCAGAAATGCGGCGCTGACTGCTGCACGCCGCGCAGCGCCGCGGCTTCGGGCAGCGTCTCGACCAGCAGGCCCAACTGGCTGAGGATGTTGAGCCAACGGCTGGGGGTGGGAGCTGCCAGGATGCGCACCAGCTCGTCGCGCACGCGCTCGTTGGCGCAGGCAGCCAGCAAGGGCGCGTGGCGGCGGACCTGCCGGCCCGTCTCCTGCTCTAGACGCAATCCCCAGGGGGACAGTTCCGCCAGCAGCCGCACAGCCCGCAGGCAGCGCACGGGATCCGCGGGCAGCGCCTGGGGCGACGGAACGCGCAGCAGACGCGCCTCCAGATCAGCCAGGCCGCCGGTCACGTCCACGATCTGCCCCGCGGCGCCGGTCACCTGAACGGCCAGCGCGTTGATGGTGAAATCGCGCGCGGCCAGGTCAGCGGCCAGGGTAGGCCCGCGCCAGGCGGCCACATCCACCACCAGCCTCTGGCCATCGGGGGCGGTGAGCAGGGCGCGGCCGGTGTCGCGCGCTTCGTCCAGCGCCACGAAGGCGCCCTGCATGGCGCTGGCCGCGGCGCGCGCCAGCGCCAGCGCGCCGCTGGGAACCACCAGGTCCAGGTCACGCAGCGGCCGCCCCAACAACAGATCGCGCACCGAGCCGCCCACCAAAACCAGCGGGACGCCCAGGCTTTGCAGACGCTGCAACACCTGGCCGGCGAACGTGCCGTCCAGAATGCTCAGGTCAAGAGTCTGGCTGCTTGGGGTGAAATGCATCAAAAGAAATCCATCGATCACGATCCCATAGACCACGATCCCATAGACCACGATCCCATCGACCATGATCCCAAGGGCGTCCCGCCCGCCTCAACCCGGCGAGACGCCTGGCAGATCGGCTCATGGCGAGACGCC